>JAJRBS010000095.1 GCA_028679325.1 Methanoregulaceae archaeon
CCCGATCCCGAGTGCCCGGGCCCCGGCAGCAGTTCCCATGTGCAGCGCCTCACCTGCCGGGAGCAGGGTCTGCGAGTTGTGGGAGAACTTCTGGAGGAGGGCGGCTGCCTTCATCTCCCGGAAGAGATCGAGGGTGTTGTTCGACGCGCAGCCGTCAGTCCCCAGGGCCACGTTTACCCCGGCATCCCGGAGCCAGGGATAGGGCATGGCCCGGTTGACGGCGAGTTTCATGTTGCTTACCGGGTTATGGGAGGCATGCACACCCCTCCTGGCCAGGAGGTCGCACTCCTCTTTCGAGAGCCAGCAGCAGTGGGCGGCCACCGTCCGGGGGGTGAGAATGCCGCATTTGTCAAGGAGGAGAGGCGGACGCATCCCCCACGTCTTTTCGGCATCCAGTACCTCCTTCTCCGTCTCGCTCAGGTGGACATGGATCGGGATCCCTTCCTCTGCAGCATAACCGGCGAGCCACGAGAGACTTTCCTCCGAGACGGTATACACGGCGTGAGGACCCACAGCGGCTCTGACCTTCGGGTTCCGAAGCTTCCTGACCCCGGAGACAAAGCGCTCGGTCTCGCGGATCTCCTTCTCGCGCCTCCCGGCATCGAACAGGTCGATGAACCCGTAGGAGAGGACAGCCCGGAGACCGGCATCGCCGACCGCCCGGGCGGCCTGGTCCATGAAGAAGTACATGTCGTTGAAGGCCGTTGTCCCTGTCCGGATCATCTCCAGGCAGGCCAGGCGGGTCCCCCAGTAGACATCAGAGGGCTCAAGGTGGGCCTCGAGCGGCCAGATCCGGGTGTTCAGCCAGGCATCGAGAGGCATGTCGTCGGCATACCCCCGCAGGAGAGACATCGCCGCATGGGTGTGGGTATTGACCAGGCCCGGGAGGACGATACAGGAGTCTCCCGGGAGGACGAACTCCGCGACGCTCCGGTACTCTTTCCCGATCCCCTCGCCGGCCGCCTCGATGATGCCCTCCCCCGAAATGAAGAGGTCTGTGAGGCCGTCCCTCGAAAGGGCCCCCGTCACCAGGATAGAAGAGCCGCTCTTTGGAAATTCCTGTACGCTCATGCCATCCTCCTGATGATCCTCTCGATTATCTCCCCGGTTCTCTCCTTGTGTTCAGCAGCACAGGCCAGGATGTGCTCGTAGGTGAGGGACTCGTCGGAGAGACCGTTCGCGTAGTTGTCGACCGTGCAAAGGGCACAGACCTGCATGCCGAGCTCGGCGGCGAGGGTGGCTTCGGAGGCAATGGTCATCCCGACAACATCGGCGGCTGAGGCCAGGGCCCGGACCTCGGCCCGGGTCTCAATCCTCGGCCCTCGGGTCTGCACGTACACTCCCCCGGCCAAGGCCTCGGGGACGGCCTCGGCAAGTTCTCCGGAAAGAGCCGGGGTGAAGCCAGGGTGGACATGCCGGATTTTGTGCTCGTGGATAGAGGGGATGGTGCTGGTACTCATGTAGTCCGAGGGTATCATGAGGGATCCCGGGAGTATTTCCCGCCGCAGGGAACCTGCCGACCCGATGGTGACCAGCCGGTCGACACCGGAGATAGAGAGAGCCGCCAGGTGGGAACGGAAGTTTATCCGGTGCGGCGGCCGGTCGTTCTGGTGCCTGAGCAGCAGCACGATATCCCCGCACAGGACTTCGGAATTGCCGAACGGGTTATGCACAACCCGTCGTTCAAGCCGGGGGAGATCCGAGAAGAGGAGACTTGTCCCCCCGATGATACCGAGCATGATGACCGCAACCTTCCTGTCTTTGATAGGTACAGTCCCGGGATGATGGTATGGTTTTCGATCGGCACCGTGCGCGGGCAGGGGATCACCTTGGTGAATGACGCTCACCTGTGATCACTGTCTCGAAAAGTCCGTTGACGGGACCGGTTGGAATAACTAATTCTTTTATCCCTTGGAAACCTACCTGTTAGAGCGGGCCGATAGATCAGAGGAAGATCGGTTCCTGGTGTGGAATCCAATCAGACGACCACTTCCGAAAGGTTTCGCGGGCTGGTGGTAAAGTGGTATTACGCTCCCTTGGCATGGGAGAGGCCGCGGGTTCAATTCCCGCCCAGTCCATCTTTTTCTCTGGGTATTCCTTTTCCGACCTTGTTCTGTATCCACACCGGCCCTACAGGCCGGATCATCAATAGACTCATCCTCGACGTGTGAGAGATTGAGACACCCGGCGCGGTCGTCCCTGGTCTCACCCTCCCCTGCGAGAATAAAAACGGAGCATTCTTCCTTCGGAGAAACACAAATACGGATGATCACCTTGAGCTGGAGAGAATGGATCATCCCCCAGGACAAGCTGTTCTTTGATCTCTTCGACCGCCTCGCTGCAGTCGTGGTGCTCGGCTCTTACCGGATTGTCGATCTCGTCGACGACTATACTGATGTCAAGAATAAGGTCAGCCAGATAGAACTCCTTGAACACGAGGGTGACAAAATCACCCATGAGATCTACGAACACCTGAACAGGACCTTCATCACCCCGCTTGACTCTGACGAGATATCAAGACTAGCCTCGGCTCTTGACGACATTCTCGATTTTACGGAGGGTACTGCCCAGAGGATGTATAACTACCACATCACCGAGACCGATGCATACATGGTGGAACTGGCCAAGCTCATTCAACTGTCCGTTGTCGAGCTCGAAGGGGCGGTCAGGGGCATCAGGAAGATCAAGGATCCCCACCTGATAGAGTTGAAGTGTATCGAGGTGAACCGGCTCGAAAATCTTGCCGATGATATCCTTGACCGGGCCATCAACGAGCTCTTCAAGACCAATGATCCCATCGCCATCATCAAGCGGAAGGATATCTACGAATACCTGGAGACCGCGACCGACAAGTGTGAGGACGCGGCGAATGTCCTGTCCGATATCGCCATACGACATTCCTGAGGACATATGAAGCGCCGCTCAAGAAGGATGCATGCTCCCCCCTGAAGTCATCCTGGTCATTTTTGTCATCGGCGTCGCACTCGTTTTTGATTTCACCAATGGGTTCCACGATTCTGCAAATTCGATCTCTACCGTTGTTTCAACGAAGGTGCTCTCGCCCGGGAACGCGGTTGCGTTCGCGGCTTTTTTCAATTTCGTGGCTGCGTTCGCTTTCGGTGTAGCCGTGGCATCGACTATCAGCAAGATCATCAACCTTGACACGGTCGACGAGAGCCTCATTCCGTTCATCGTGCTTGCAGCCCTGATCGGGGCCATCAGCTGGAACCTCATTACCTGGTGGTCCGGCCTCCCCACTTCGTCTTCCCATGCCCTGATCGGCGGGCTGGTAGGAGCAGGGCTTGCGGCCGCCGGAATTGCCGCGGTCAAGTTCTCTACGGTGGGAGTCATTGCGGTATTTATGATCGTCTCTCCCATCATCGGCCTCGGGGCCGGGTTCCTTTTTATGACTATTGTCCTGTGGGTGACGAGGGATGCTCATAGGACGACGGCGGAGGGTTATTTCCGGCGCCTGCAGCTCTTCTCGGCTGCTGCTTACAGTTACAGTCATGGGACAAATGACGCCCAGAAGACCATGGGTATTATCGTCCCGCTCCTGTTCAGCATCGGGTATTTCGGGGCGAATGCCGATCCGAACAACCTTCCGGTCCCCCTCTGGGTGATCCTGATCGCCCATGCCGCCATCGCCCTCGGCACGCTGACGGGAGGCTGGAGGATCGTGCGCACCATGGGGTACCGGATCACGAACCTCCGGCCGGTGCATGGATTTTCTGCAGAGACAGCCGGGGCCGCAACCATCCTTGGGGCGTCGTTCGTTGGAATACCCGTCAGTACGACCCACATCATCTGTTCGTCCATCATGGGGGTCGGGACAACGATGGGATTTTCCACCGTCAAATGGGGTGTCGCCCGACGCATCATGTGGGCTTGGATCCTGACAATCCCGATAAGTGCAGCTATCAGTTACGGATCCTACCAGGCCATCTCGCTGTTCCTGTGACCCAGGGATCTCTGGTTTATTTCTGTCCTTTCCCCGGGAGGTAAATTTCCCGGTAGTACCGGCACCAGGGGTTGACCGGGCATTCCGGGCACCGGGGTTTCTTTGCCAGGCAAATCGCCCTGCCATGGGCGATGAGCAGGTCGGTCAGGACTCCCCAGTCTTCCCGGGGGAAGAGGGCGATTAAGTCCCTCTCGATACCCTCGGCCGTCTTCTCGTCCGAGAACCCGATCCTCCCCGAAAGCCGGAAGACATGAGTGTCGACAGCCACCCCGACGTTTTTAGAGAAGGCATGGTACAGGACGATATTGGCCGTCTTCCTGCCGACCCCCGGCAGGGTCAGAAGATCCTCCATGGTGTCCGGGACCTCTCCAGAAAACGTATCGACCAGCGCTTTCGAGGTGGCGATGATGTTTTTCGCCTTCATCCGGTAAAAGCCGGTGCTGCGGATGATCTCTTCCACCTCCTGCTGGCGGGCTTCCGAGAGGGCCCG
>JAJRBS010000106.1 GCA_028679325.1 Methanoregulaceae archaeon
ATATAGCGCTGCCGGCGGGTGTTGGCGATATGATCCTTTCCCCTGATAACATGGGTCACCCCCAGGAGATGGTCGTCCACGGTCACCGAGAAGTTCATGAGCGGGTATACGGTCGCTTCAACCCGGGGATGGAGCGGTTCTTTGAGCACCCGGAAGATCGGGAAGTCCCGCATCGCCGGGTCAGGGTGCTCGAGGTCAGTCCTGACCCTGACCGTGACCTCCCCCTCTTCGAATTCGCCGGCAAGCATCCGCTCGAAGAGGTCCAGGTTCTCCTCGATGGTCTTTCCCCGGCAGGGGCAGGCCGTCCGGGCCAGTTTCATCTCTTTGAACTGGACATTCTCGCAGAAACAGACATACGCACCACCCCGCCCGATCAGATCCTTCCCGTAGCGATGGTAGAGGTCGAAGCGGTCACTCTGGTAGACCACCTCGTGGATGGTAACCCCCAGCCAGGCAAGATCCTCCGGGACCATCCGGTAGGCCCCGGGATCGACCCTTTTTGGGTCCGTGTCCTCGATCCGGAGGATGTACTTCCCGCCATAGCGGCGGACGTAGGCATCGTTGAGAACCGCCGCCCGGGCATGCCCGAGGTGAAGCGGGCCGCTCGGGTTCGGGGCAAAGCGCATGACAACCCCGGACCCGGCATTCTCGAGCTCCGGAAGTTCCCGGATATGGACGCGGGGCCGGGCCAGGTCTTCGGCCAGTTCAGGAGAGAGTTCCGCAAGTCTCGTCTCCCGTTCTTCGGGAGAAAGAGCGGTGACTTCCCCGATGACCCCCGGCATGAGTGCCGAGGCCTCCTTCGCCCGGTCCCGGAACTCCGGGTGCTTCCCCATGACCATCCCGATCACGGTGCCGGCCTTCGGAAGGCTCTTGTGCCGTACCGCGTTCTGGAGGGCAAAGAGGAAGAGAGCGTTCCGGAGGTCCCCGGACATAATCAGTAACTCCGGGCCAGGAAGTGATCGGCGAGCTCCAAAAGCAGGTCTTTCTCGACGGAAGCAGGGAGGATGGATATCCTCTGCTTCCCGTTCATGATGAGCTCCCGGGCCATATCCCGGGCATAGTCAAGCACCCCGAGCTCCTCGAGCTGCCCGATAACCTGATCTATTTCAGAAGGTGAGAGGTCCCTCCGGCAGGAGGAGAGGTCAAGCCCCTTCTCCATCGCCTGAATGGAGATGATGGTCTTCTTCCCTTCCCGGAGATCAGATGCCCGGTCCTTCCCACTCACCTCTGCTGAGGCGACCAGGTCGATGATATCATCCTGGATCTGGAAGGCCATGCCGATCCCCCTTCCGAAATGGTAGAGGGCATCGGTGTATGCGGGGTTACCGCCGGCAAGGATGGAACCGATCCCGGCCGCTGCGGCGTAGAGGGCTCCCGTCTTCTTCTCGACCATCTTCAGGTACTCCCCTTCGAGCACGTCCTCCCTCGACTCAAAGGAGATGTCCATGTGCTGACCCTCGCAGATCTCAACACAGGTCCGGGCCAGCATGGAGACAGCCCGCACCTTGGCGGCATCAGGGGCGTCGGACAGGGAGATAAACTCAAACGCGCTGGCAAAGAGCACGTCCCCTGCCAGGATGGCGGTCGGTTCGTCCCACCGGGTGTGGACTGTCTGCACACCGCGCCGCACCTCATCGGCGTCCATGATATCGTCATGAATGAGGGTGAAACTGTGGGTCAGCTCGAGCGCCAGGGCGGCCGGCATAACATCGATAGAACTCCCCTTCCGCACCGCGTCGGCCGATAAGAGCAGCATCGCCGGCCGGAGCCTCTTTCCCCCGGCCAGGAGCAGGTGGGCCGTTGCCGCACCAAGCTCTCCCGCACTGTTCCCGAAGTAGCGGAAGATGAGCCTGTCCACCTGGTCCGCCGTTGTGTCCAGATACGTCTTCAGATCCATGCCTTGGTCTCCCTCTTTACCGTCCCTTCAGTTCAACTTGATCCGGTGGCCGTTCGAGAGGAGGTGGACGTCGTTATGGAGGGTGTAGCCCACACTCTCTGCAAACTCCGCGTATCCCGAGGTCATCCTGATATGCCCGTGGGCAGGGATGATGTGCTGGGGGTTTAAGAGGTGCAGGAACTCGTAGTGATCCTCCTGGTATCCATGCCCGCTGACGTGGAGGTCAGGAAATATCCGGGCCCCGGCCATCTTCAGGTGCGCCTCGACCATATAGCGCTGGCCGACGTTCATGGGGTTCGGGATGACCTTGGCCGAGAATATGATCTTGTCCCCCTTCTCCACCTTGTAGGGGGTGTCTCCGAGCGCGATCCGGGTCAGGATGGAGCCAGGCTCTCCCTGGTGTCCGGTGATGATGGGCATGAACTTCTCCTTCCCGGTCTTCATCAGCCTCCGGAGCATCCGGTCGACAGTCCTCCGGTTGCCAAACATGCTCATGGTCTCCGGGAAGGCCACGAGCTTCATCTGTTCGGCGGTGGAGCTGTAGCGCTCCATCGACCGCCCGAGGAGCACCGGCTTTCTCCCGATCTCGTGGGCGCACTCGGCGATGGTCTTGACCCGGGCGATATGGGAGGAGAAGGTGCTCACCGCTATGGCGCTCTTGTCATCCTCGTAGCTCGTGATGGTGTCCCTGACGATGTCCCGGGCGATACGCTCGCTTGGCGCCCGTCCACGGTTGTCGATGTAGGTGCTCTCGACGATCAGTGCCAGCACTCCCTCCTTTCCTATCTGGCGGAGCCGGGCAAAATCCGGCGGTTCGCCGATCACCGGTGTCCGGTCGAGCTTGTAATCGCAGGCATAGACAATCGCCCCCCGCGGGGTGTGGAGCACCACCGTGGCGGTATCGATGATGCTGTGCTGCATCCGGACAAACTCGAGGGTGAGGTTCTGCGACAGGGTGTAGCGTTGCCCCATCTTCAGGGCAAAGAGCTTGTTGTTGACCCCGAACTTCTGCTCACCGGCGATCTGCTGCCGGATCAGTTCGGTGGTGTAGGGAGTGGAGATGATCGGGGCGTTATAACGGTGCGCAAGTTTCGGCACCGCCCCGATATGGTCCAGGTGTCCGTGGGAGCAGACGATGGCCTTCACCGTGCCCTCAACGGTATTCATCATCGTGTCATCAGGGATTGCCTTCATCTGGATCAGGTCCAGGGAGTGCAGGTTCTCGACTTCAGCCTCTTCATGGATCATCACCTGGTCAAGGCGAAGGCCCATATCCAAAATAACGATCTCCTTTCCGCAGCGGACAGCGGTCATATTTCTCCCGACCTCTTCGTATCCGCCGACGGCAATTATCTCAATATCCATTATTGATTCCTCCAATTGGTAACAATCATCTCCCGGGTTACCCCGGTTATATACGGCATCTTCTCCTTGAGAGCCGCCGTGTTCTTTGCCCCGGAGAGGAACATGGCCACCCGCAGTTCCCGCAGGAACGCTGAAATGGTATCCACCAGTTCCTTCTCACCCTTCATGGCCGGAGCAAGGAAAGGCAGGGCCACCCCGCAGAGGTCGGCCCCCAGCGCCAGGGCCTTGGCCATGTCAAGCCCGCTCCTGATGCCTCCGGTGGCTATGACCGGCCCGCCGGTCCCCGCCACCTCGCAGATGCTGACTGCGGTAGGGATTCCCCAGTCCTCGAATACCCGAGACAGAGGTGGACGGGTGCTCACCTCTCCCGCGACCGGGCCTGACCGGAGACCCTCGATGGCGGCCCAGTTGGTGCCTCCCCAACCACCGACATCGATAGCCTTCACCCCGGCATCCCACAGGACCTTTGCCGTGGCCGCCGAGATCCCGCTCCCGGTCTCCTTCACCATGACCGGAAGCCGGAACCCGGTGCAGAGTTCCTCCAGGGCATCGAGGCAGCCCCGGGCATCATGGTCACCCTCCGGCTGGATGGCCTCCTGGAGAAAGTTGAGGTGGATGCAGAGGGCATCGGCATCGATCATCTCCACCGCCGCTTCCGCCCACTCGAGACCATGGTCCCGGAGCTGGACGA
>JAJRBS010000004.1 GCA_028679325.1 Methanoregulaceae archaeon
CCACCGCCTGCTCGAGCGGGATTGAAACGATGACTCTCCGGCCGGCAAACCGCGTCCGGACGAGATTCCGTGCCTCGTCCAGGGATACGACGGAGAGGTAGCGCTTTACCAGAGCAGCACCTCCACCATCTCGCCCTTCTCGACCCCCTCGCTCCCGGCCGGGATCCTGACCAGCCCGTCGCTCCGGATGAGAGTATTCATCAGCCCTGACTTGCCGAACTCCGGGAGAACCTCCTCCCCGGACATCCTGACCCGGACATAGTCTTCCCTGCCCCTGGCCGAGGGGATATTCTCTGCAAGCACCCTCTTTTCAGTCTTTGACGGGCTGTCCCCCTTACCGGTCATGGCCGCCAGCAGGGGCCCGGCGATCACCAGCAGGACGACATAGGCAGAGGCAGGGTGGCCCGGAAGCCCGATTACCGGCTTTCCCCCGGCTCTCCCGATGATGGTGGGCTTTCCCGGCGAGATGGAGATCCCGTGGACCAGGACCTCGCCCCGTTCGCGTATCAGGTCGGCTGTCAGGTCGCGCTCGTCCTTCGAGCTGCCGCCAGACAGGATGACGGCATCGCACCGGGACAGCGCCTCGGAAAGCCGCTGCCGGAGCGCTTCCCTGTCGTCACTGACGATCCCGAAATGCACGGGTGTGCAGCCTTGTCTCCTGAGGAAGGCCCCGACCAGGAAGCTGTTGATGTCCCGCACCCGGCCGGGTCCGGGGACAGCCGTGACCGGCACGAGCTCGTTTCCGGTTGAGATGATCCCGACCACCGGCTGCCGGAAGACCGGGATTTCGGCCTTTCCAACAGCGGCAAGTACCCCGACCTCGCGGGGTGAGAGGAGCCTCCCCGGGGAGAGGATCAATTCACCCTCTGAAAAGTCCTCGCCCCGGGCCATGACATTTTCACCGGGTGCTACCGGCCTTTTGACCAGCACCTCATTTCCGATGACCTCCGAGTATTCCACCATGGCCACGGCATCTGCCCCGGCCGGGATCTCGCCTCCGGTCGGGACATAGCCGCACGTACCGGGCACGACCGGGAATGTCGCCCTCTCTCCCATCGCCACACTTCCTGCAGAAGCAAGGAGGGCCGGGAGAGATTCGGAAGCTCCTATGGTGTCATCGGCCCGGACGGCATAGCCGTCTACCGTTGACCGGGAGAAACCCGGTATATCGATATCCGCAGTGACCGCCCTGGCAAGCACCCTCCTTTCAGCCTCATCGAGGCAAACCTCCTCGATGGACGGGGGAGGTGCGATAGAACGGGCGATGCGGATAGCTTCGTCGACACTGACTGTTTTTAAAAAAAGGGTCATCTGAAGCAGCCCAGTTGGCAGGCCTTGATCTTGACACCCTTGGTATTACAGTACCGGGATATCTCCATCTTTGGAATACCGTATTTCTCGGCGATGGCAAAGGCCTCCGGGCACTTTATCTCTGTTGTGATACCCTCTTTCTCGAACGCGGCGCGAATCATCTCATCGTCCATGAAAAGAATAGTATGTTTACAAAAAGATAGTGTTTACCATGTCTGATGCGGGACGGGAGATACCTCTCCCCCTCACGGAGGGTTTCCCGCGTTGAAGATCGCCCTGGTGCACTCCCGGCAGGATCCGGGCGGAAAGACCATCCGGCGCGGGATCGACAGGCTCCGTTCCTCTCCCGGGAGATCCCGTTTCCCCCTCGAGGGCCATGACCTTTCCTTTCACGAAACCGAAGGGAGACTTATAGAGCAGGACGGTCTTGACAGATCAATTGCCGCCGATCTCATCATCTTCCTTTCCCGGCATACGAGCCTTGACCCAGTCCCGGTCCTGACCACCCATGTCACCGGGAATATCGGGAAGGCAGACCTGGGAGGACGACCGGGATCGGTGGCCGTTGCCGCACCGGCGTGGATGCACACCGTACTCCAGGGACTTTCACGGTATGCCCCGCCCGGGTACCGGGTCTCATACGAGGTCACCCACCACGGGCCCTCGGAGCTTGCCACACCCTCCCTCTTCGTCGAGATAGGGAGCACGGAAAAGGAATGGGCCGATGAACAGGCAGGCGAGGCCGTGGCCCGTGCTGTCCTCGAAGCCTCCCTGCAGGACGTGATACCGGTGGTCGGTATCGGGGGCACGCACTATGCCCGGAGGGAGACCGAGATAGCCCTGCAGTCACGGGCGGCCTGCGGGCATATCGTCCATTCCCGCGATGCCGGTCTGGTGGATGCCGGGATGGTCAGGCTCCTTGCAGGGAGGAGCGAAGCCCGGGCGGTGTACATCGACCGGAAAGCGTTGACACCACAGGAGACCAGTCGCCTCTCCGGGGTCATCCGGGAGGCAGGACTCCTCCGCCTCTCCGAGACAGAACTGATAAACCTGCAGCGTCTCTCGCTCGATTCCTGGGAGCTGATTATGCGGCTGGCCCGGGAGATCGATCCAGGGGCCGAAGTGGCAGTATCCGGCCTGCTTGGAGAAGGAATTTTTCGTGTTCTTCAGTTCCCGCAAGATCTCCTCAAAGAGGCCATCAGGGCCGGTGCCGGGGCACTGAAAGAAGGACTTGAAAAGATCCCTGTCGCCTATCTTTCCTCCCCCGGCTTGCCGGTCATGCCGGTATTCATCACTATCGAGGAGAAATCTCCGGAAGTACTGAATGATTTAATAAGCTTATGCGTTACACTCATTAGTAGAGGCGAAAACACGGCGATTGAGGGCGATTCTCTCGTCATCAGGAGATCGAAGTTCGACCCCTCGAAAGCCCGCCGCCTGGGTGTCCCCGAAGGGCCACTTTTCGGGGAACTCATGAGGGGGAGAACCCTGACCATCGATGGCCGTGACATCACTCCGGACATGGTCTGCAGCAGTGAAATTGTCAGGATCAGAATCCCGGGAATGGAGAAGTAGATATGCGATCCATAGTTGAGGAAGCGCTCACCAAGGTGAACGCTGATACCGCCGAAGTCAGGACTGAGAACGAGGACCTCGACCAGATACTGAAGGAGCTCAAGACCGAGATAGCAGTCTTCGGCTGCGGGGGGAGCGGGTCAAACACCATCACCAGGATGAAGGAAGAGGGCATCCACGGCGCAAAG
>JAJRBS010000042.1 GCA_028679325.1 Methanoregulaceae archaeon
CAGACTTTCAGCCGGTCCGGGTAACCCGCAAGCATGTCATCGGGGAAGACGACATCAACCTCAACCGGCCCGTATCCGCCGGCCTGCCCAGGGGTGACCTGTCCTCCGAAACGTCTCGCTATGATATGGAGCCCGAGACAGATGCCAAGCACCGGGAGGTCGAGGGCGAGGTAAGCCTCGGCGTTGCCAGCCCGGGAAAGGGTCGGCCCCCCGCCGAGGATCAGTCCCCTGCATTCTCCTGCGACATCCTCGGCAGGTGTCGTGTTCGGGATCATCCTGGCCTCGATGTCGAGGTCCCGGAGCATCCGGAGGATGAGATGGTTGAACTGCCCGTAGTTGTTGACCACGTATATCGGCAGCATTTCCTGATACCTTGATCGTCCCGGATAATAAGCCCTCTTTTCACGCACACCGGTGAACGGCCGAAAGGATCGAGCTCCGGATGGTCTCGGGCGGGTATCCCATCAGGTAGGCGAGGAGCATGGCCCCGCCCGCCCCCATGCCTTCCTTAACCTCGCCGATGCAATAGCGGGCGAGGCCGGAGTGGCCGAGGTCGCCGAAGGAGGGATCGATATAGGAGACTGTACAGCCGATGGCGTCGGCCAGCTCCGAAAAATTGGCGGAAGGGTCATCCCGGACGTAACAGGTGGTCGCTACCCGCGGAAGCGTTCCCTGCATGCCTTTCGTGACCGCCGCCACCGCGAGCATCTGAGTGCCTCCGGCAAGGATAACAACGCCGGGATACGTAGAGACTATCCCTGCAGCGAGCCCGATCATGGGGTCTCCGCCGACCCGCACGATCTCCAGGGGAGCGGTCCCGCCGTCTGCCTTGATCCTGCCCTCGACCATGCGCCAGACCTCCTCTTTCATCTGCACCGGGTTATCGATGTAGCTGCTGCTGACCTTTGCATCATACCCGAGGCCGCGGAGCACACAGAGGGCGGTGGTCGTCCCACCGGGGACACATTCACCGATCACCAGGAGATCGGAGATCCCCCCGAGGAACTTTCCAAGGGACTGCCCCTTCCGGAAGAGCCCGGCGGCGTCCGGGACGGCATCGCGAAACCGGGGGTCCTGACCCGGGGTTCCATAGACGTCAAGGCAGGGGACCGTGGGAGCATGGACCAGTCCGGCATTCAGGAAGAGCGGGTTGAGCCCGGTCAGCTCCATGACAGCTCGGGTGATCGATGCCGGGGTCGGGCATCCCGTCGGGGTGTTTGGCAGGAAAGGCATGCTGGTGATACGTCCGCAGGCGATCAGTTCAGAGTCGAGCACAGGGGTGAGAAGGGTCTTTTCAGGGCTGGGGCCGGCCCCCGAGATGCCGGGTACTACCGAGAGGAGGGTATTGGCAAGAATACTGCAAAAGAGAGGCCTTTTCGGAGAAATTCCCGGGTCTGCGGTCACGAACGGCATATCTGATCCTCTTAAGCATCACGTCCCGCGAAGCATCAAGTTTTTCTTGACAAACCTAATAAGGGCCACGGGTGAAGCTTGTTCATGTTCGGGATCAAAGAACGGCTGGAGAAGAAGGGCGTGACCGTCGAGGATATGGTGTCCGCGGCCCTTCTCCTGTACGTCCCCCATGGTCTTTCGGCAGACGAGGCAGAGGGCCGGATACGGGTCATGATCACAAAGCACCTGGATGACCCGAATATCTCCTCACTCCTCCTCGGGGCGGTCCTGCTCGAGGAAGAACTCTTTTCCGGCAGAAAACCGGAACTGACTGGCGACCCTGTTTTCCTCCTCGCAGACGAGATCATCGGCATGGCGATTGCCGAATGCATCGGCGGGACCTATGCCCGGTTCGAATTTACCCGGTACGACCAGAAGAAACCTGGGATCCTCTCCCGGCTCGGCCCGTTCCTTGACGACGCGGTTGCTGGCCTGATCGCCGGGTGTACCTCGCGTCTCTACAGTGAATGTTGCTGAAATCCCTCCGGGCTCTGCTCCAGTTCACCACCATCCTCCCGCTAGGAGCGACCGCTGACTTCAGGTGTTTTTCCCGCCGGAGCTGGCTCTATCCAGCGGCCGGTTACATCACCGGGGGAATCGCTGCCCTCCTGACCGCCTGGATCGCTCCACCCCTTCTTGCTTCAGCAGTTGCGATATCCCTGCTCCTCCTTCTCACCGGTGCCAACCACTTCGACGGCCTCCTCGACCTCGGCGACGGGCTCATGGCTCACGGGGACCAGGAAAGAAGGGTCCGGGCCATGACCGATCGCCAGACCGGAACCGGGGGCATCGCCATGGGACTGGGGGTGACCCTCATCGCCTTTGCAGCCCTCGCGGGGTCACCGGTCATCTGGGCTGCGGTCATTGCCGCCGAGGTCTGCGGAAAATTCTCCATGGCCTTCCTGACCGCCTATGGGGCCCCGTTCCGGGAAGGCCTGCACTCCCGCCTTCACGGGGACGCGAAGCCATGGTTCCCGGCAGCCGCGGCCCTGCTCTGCCTCCCCCTCGTGATCTTACCCCTTCCCCCGGCAGGTCTCGCCGCAGCAGCAGGAGTCATGGTACTCACTCCCCTGGTCCTCCTCTTCGTCGCCCGAAAAACCTTCGGGGGGGTGAACGGTGATGTGGTGGGGGCTTCAAACGAGATCACCCGGGCCCTGGTCCTGGCTGCGCTGGCCATCCTTCCCGTGACCGCAGCTTTTTAACCGGGGCTGCCCGTAACCTATTCTGATGCAAAAAGACCTGGGAATTCACATGAAGGGAGGGGTCATCACCGAGAGGGATACCGAGTACTGCACGATCAGGCTGCGGATCCCTGCCGGGGTTGTTTCCCTCCGGCAACTAAGAGGGATTGCTGATGTTGCCGAAAGTTACGGCGTGGATTCCGTCCACCTGACCACCCGGCAGACCATCGAGATCCCCCATATGCCCCCGTCCAGACTCGACTCCCTCTCCGGGGATCTCCTGGCAAACGGGACCCCGGTCGGGTCTGAGAGGGACGAGGTGGTGAATGTTATCGCCTGCCCGGGCCTTGAGAGGTGCATCTTTGCCAACATCGACTCCATAACCCTTGCAAAAGAGATCGATGCCCGGCTCTTCGGGAAAGAGATGCCCGTGAAGATGAGGATCTCCATCTCCGGTTGCCCGAACGCCTGCACGAGCCCGATGCTGAACGAGATCGGGATTATCGGCCAGATCCGGCCCGTGCGGGTACCGGGAATGTGCACGGGGTGCGGGACCTGCATGGAGTTTTGCAAGGAAGAGGCGATCGCCATCCGCCAGGGTGCATCCGTCCTTGATCCTTCCCGCTGCGTCGAATGCGGGACCTGTATCCGGTCCTGCCCCTACGACCTCCTGAAAGCATCCGGCGAACACTACCTCATTACAGTCGGCGGACGGAGAGGGCGACACCCGAAGCTCGGGAGGGAGTTTCTGGCAGTAAAGAGCAGAGAGTCCGTCATCGCCGTGGTCGAGAAGATCGTGACCTGGGTTTACCGGCGTGCCTGGAGCGGACGCCTCCTTTCAGACCAGATGGACGAGCTCCAGTTCGAAAAGTTCAGGGAAGAGATCAGGGAGATCATCCCGAATGAAGACCGCATTGATGAGGAGTCCGGAAGATCGGATGTCAGCGCCGGAACCTCGATATAAAGCCCGTATCATCATCATCGTTGCAGGCCACGGCTTCTGCTTCCCTGGCCAGGGAGTTGAACCGCATGACTGCCTGGAAAAGAACTTCATCGGATGACCCTCCGGAGGTTGCCCGCCCTGATACAGCATCCAGGGGGTGTGCATTCGTCTTCCCCCCGGCCTCCAGCCCCCGGCAATGCCCGCAAAACGCGCAATGGGACGAGACCGAGACGATCCTCCCCGCACACTCTGTTTTCGGTCGTGATGACCTTTCATCCCGGAGAATGGCCCGTGATTTCATGATCCTGTGAAAGTGGCCTGCCGAATCATATGATGGTGCCGGTTCTTACCCCCTTTAGTAAAAATATCGCCGGATAGCGCTCATGGAAATGATTAATAAGGATCCGTATCCAATAAGTAATACTCGCGTAAACAGGCTGTACTTCTGCAGTTTGTATTTATCGGAGGAATGTTTGTTATGGCAGCTGTGAAGCCCCATCTGAACCTAGCGGTCATCGGTCATATCGACCATGGAAAGTCAACCATGGTAGGAAGGCTCATGTTCGAGACCGGAGCCGTCCCCCCCCACATCATTGAGGGTTACCGGAAAGAGGCGGAGAGCAAGGGTAAGGCGACCTTCGAGTTTGCCTGGGTCATGGACAACCTCAAAGAGGAGCGGGAGAGAGGTATCACCATCGATATCGCTCACAAGAGGTTTGACACCAACAAGTTCTACTTCACCGTCGTGGATTGCCCCGGTCACCGGGACTTTGTCAAGAACATGATCACAGGGGCATCGCAGGCCGACGCAGCCGTCCTCGTGGTCGCAGCCCCCGACGGAGTCATGGAACAGACCAAGGAGCATGTGTTCCTTGCCCGGACCCTTGGTATCAGCCAGTTGATCGTGGCCATCAACAAGATGGATGCCGCCAAGTACGACCAGAAGCGGTTTGAGGAGGTCAAGAAAGATCTTTCCGCTCTCATGCAGATGGTCGGATACAAGCCGTCAGATACCATCTTTATCCCCACCAGTGCCCTTCAGGGGGTCAATATCGCAAAGAAGAGCCCGGAAACACCCTGGTACACCGGACCGACTCTTCTCGAAGCTCTTGACACACTGAAAGAGCCGGAGAAGCCTGTCGACAAGCCCCTGCGACTCCCGATACAGGACGTCTACTCCATCAGCGGTATCGGAACCGTCCCGGTCGGCAGGGTAGAGACCGGGGTCATGAAGAAAGGGATGAAGGTCTCGTTCATGCCTGCCAACAAAGAGGGCGAGATCAAGTCCATCGAGATGCACCACGAGGAGATCCCCCAGGCAGTTCCGGGCGACAACGTGGGCTTCAACGTCCGCGGCCTTGCCAAGGGCGATATTCGTCGCGGTGATGTCTGTGGTCCGGCCGATGCCCCGCCAACAGTCGCCGACGAGTTCACAGCCCAGATCGTGGTTCTCCAGCACCCGAGCGCCATAACCGTCGGGTACACCCCTGTGTTCCACTGCCACACCACGCAAACCGCCTGCACTTTCATCGAGCTGCAGAAGAAACTCGATCCCCGATCCGGCCAGACCAAGGAGGAGAACCCCACCTTCATCAAGACCGGAGATGCAGCAATCGTCAAGGTGAAACCAACCAAGCCGATGGTGATCGAGAACGTCAAGGAACTTCCCCAGCTGGGACGGTTTGCCATACGTGATATGGGAACAACCATCGCTGCCGGGATGTGCATCGCAATCCAGGCCAAACAGATGAGATAAACTCCGATTATCATATTTTCTTGGTGAAGAACATGCAGAAGGCAAGAATACGCCTGACAGGGACCGATTTCAGGAAGGTCGAGATGGTCTGCGACCGGATCAAGGAGATTGCCGAGAGGACAGGCGTTAATATTGCCGGACCGATCCCGCTCCCCACAAAGAGACTTGTTGTTCCCATCCGGAAGAGCCCGGATGGGGAGGGAACGGCCACCTGGGACCGGTGGCAGATGAGAGTGCATAAGCGGCTCATCGATATTGATGCCGATGAGAGAGCTCTGCGACAACTGATGCGGACGCAGGTCCCGAAAGACATCGGCATCGAGATAGTACTAGAGAGCTGAGGGAGCGGATTGACTGCCGGATTTCAGTCCCGGATCCGGAGCCTCCTCACCTTTCGAAATCTATTTTTAATAATCTTTCTCCTGGGACTCTTCCTGCGTCTTTTCTCTCCTGAACTCAAACTCCTGCACCATGATGAAGCGGTGCATGCCTGGTTCTCCTACAAGCTCGTCACCGAGGGAGCGTACACCTACGACCCCATGTATCATGGTCCCCTCCTCTACTTCCTGACCGCTGGAATGTTCTACGTGTTCGGCGATTCAGACCTGGTGGCCAGGATCCTCCCCGGACTCTTCGGAGCGGCCATCATTCCCCTCGTTTATGCCATATACAGGCTCGGCTACCTCGACCAGCGGCA
>JAJRBS010000068.1 GCA_028679325.1 Methanoregulaceae archaeon
CCCGACAATCCCCGGACCATCGAGAGCCTTCTTTCCGAGCTCGGGATCCGGTCCTCAGGGGTGATCGTGGCCAGGAACGGCGTCTTGGTCCCTGATGATGCTGTCGCCGGCGGTGACGACCAGGTCCGGATCATCAGGGTCGCACATGGGGGCTGAAGTCCGGATGACCGATGGGAACCCAACCGGGCACTGCTCGTTCTGCCGCGAACCAGCGGTTATCCTCGACCGCGGTCAGCGGCTCTGCGCTGGTCACCTTGTCGCAGAGGTTGAGAACCGGGTCAGGAAGGATATCTCTGAAAAGGGGATGGTTGCGCCAGGTGACCGCCTGGCTGTAGCCCTCAGCGGCGGAAAGGACAGCACCGCTCTCCTCCTTGTTCTGAGCCGGCTCCTGCCGGAGGGGCAGGATGTGACACTTACAGCGATCACCATCGATGAAGGCATCGCCGGCTACCGCGAGGAGACGCTTCACGCAGCCGAAAAACTTACAAAGGAGCTCGGCATCACGCACCGCGTCCTCTCCTTTGCCTGTATCTTTGGGAAGCCCCTCGACGCCCTGGTGGCCGGGCAGCAGGAGAGGGGCTGCACCATCTGCGGCGTCCTCCGCCGGAAGGCTCTGGAAGAGGGGGCCCGGGAGATCGGGGCCACGAAACTTGTCACCGGGCATAACGCCGACGACGAGGCCCAGTCGGTGCTCATGAACCTGCTCCGCGGGGACCTGACCCGGCTCATCCAGGACAGTTCATCGGGTGACCCGGAACCCTTCGTCCCGAGGATAAAGCCGCTCGCGGGAATCACGGAAAAAGAGGTGCTGGCATACCTCTTTATCCGGGGATTCTATACCGATCTTCCCGAGTGTCCCTATGCGCAGCCGGCCCTCCGGTCTGAGATCCGGGAGATGCTCGCCGGGCTTGAAGACCGGCATCCCGGGACCCGCGAGGCCCTCCTTCAGTCACGGGATGTGCTCCGTGCCCATGTCGCGCTTCCGCCGCACGGGCAACTCCGGGCCTGCCGCGAGTGCGGAGGGCTGTCCAGCGGCGAGATCTGCCGTGCCTGCCAGATCCTCCGCTCAATGGGAAGTTGACGATCCGGGCCTTATTCCAGACCGAGGATCCTCATCGGATGAGTATAGACGTTCATCTTCGACCCCCGGGCAAAGCCCACAATGGTGAGCCCGTTCTTTTCAGCAATGTCCACTGCCAGGGTGGTGGTCGCACCACGGGAGACGATGACCGGTATGTTCGCCACCAGGCATTTCCGGACCATCTCCGAGGAGATACGGCCGGAGACGATGACAAACGTTTGCGACAGGTCGATCTTCTGACGGAGCGCGTAGCCGATAACCCGGTCGAGGGCGTTGTGCCTCCCGATGTCCTCGGACACGGTGATGATGTCTTCTGCACCCGAGAGGGCAACGACGTGGATACCCCCTGTTATCTTGTGCAGTTCGGACTCGAGCGCTTTTTTGGTCATCAGGGAAATGAGTTCGGGAGTCACGGAAAAAGTGGACTGGATCTTCGGGAGTTTCTCGGGATCGATGAAGGAGGCGCTCCCCCCGCACCCGGAGAGGATGGTCTTTTTCGGCCCGAGTGACTTGAACAGGTTCTTCGTGATCACGCTGATGCGGTGTTCTTCCACCCGGATCGATTCGATCTCGTCAGGGGCCTTGATGATCTGCTCGGTGAAGAGGTACCCGGTCACGAAGTCCTCGAGGCTCTCAGGGCTCATCATGGCCGTCATCGTGTGCCGACCGTTCACGAACAGTGCGTAAGGACTCTCCTCGATCACCTCGTGGAAGCCTTTCTCAGTGCTATCCCCTGTGACCTTGATACAGGGCAGTTTTCGGTACATGCTCCTTCCTCATACCTCTGCTAGTGACATTATCATCGATATCCTATCCCCCTTATTCGGAAAGAACCTGCCGGGTATCCGGATTGGATCATCATTGAGAAGGACAGTATCTGAACCTGTTCACACGGATCGGACTATCAGACAAGCAGGTTAAAAAAATTTTTCCGTAAAACGCAATTGTTCAAGCGAACATCGCGCCGAAGCTGCTGGTGAGCTTTTTCTGGTCGAAGTCGGCCCCGATCTTCTCTATGGCGGCAAGGAAGTCGCTACGGGTCACGGCCTCGTCCTCCTTCCGGATGGCAAACATCCCGGCTTCCATGCAGATGGCCCGCAGGTCAGAGCCGTTCTTTCCGTCTGTCAGGAAAGCGATCTCCTGGAGGTCGATCCCCTCCTCGAGGCGCATCTTCCGGGTGTGCACATTGAGGATGGCGAGGCGTCCCTGGACATCGGGCAGGGGGATCTCGATGATCCTGTCGAACCGGCCCGGCCTGAGCAGGGCCCGGTCCAGGATGTCGATCCTGTTGGTGGCGCCGATGATCTTGACATCGCCCCGGCGCTCGAAGCCGTCCATCCCGGCCAGGAGCTGCATCAGCGTCCGCTGCACCTCACGGTCACCGGAGGTGGTGGCCTCGGTCCGGGATGCCCCGACGGCATCGATCTCGTCGATAAAGATGATGGTCGGCGACTTCTTCTTCGCGAGCTCGAAGAGCTCCCTGACCAGTCGTGCCCCTTCACCGATGTACTTCTGGACCAGCTCCGAGCCGACCACCCGTAAGAAGTAAGCGTTCGTCTCGTGGGCCACAGCCCGGGCCAGCAGGGTCTTCCCGGTCCCCGGAGGTCCGTGGAGAAGGACCCCTTTCGGCGGGTCGATCCCTATCTTTTCGAAGAGTTCGGGCTTCTTCATCGGCAGTTCGACCGCCTCCCGGATCTCCACGATCTGCCGTTCGAGACCGCCGATATCACCATAGCTCTCTTCGGGGGCCTCGACAACTTCCATGCCGTACACCTGGGCATCGAAACTCTCGGGCAGGATATCGATCACGGCCAGCGACTGCTGGTTGAGCGTGCACCGGACCCCTGGCTTCAACTGATCGGGATCGATGCACATGGAGCTCCGGACCAGGAAGCGCGGCCCTGCGCTGCTCCGGACGATCACTCTTCCCGGGTCGACGATATCAGTGATGGTCCCTACCACCAGTGGCGGGCTCCGGAGCTGCTCGATCTCGCTCTTGAGTTTCCGGACCTCCCGCTCGTACCGGATCTTCTGGGTCTCGATATACCGTTTGTCTGATTCGACCTGCCGGACCTGCTCGCGGAGCTCGAGATTCCGGGTCTCCATGGCGGCAACCCGTTCGGTCAGCTGCCGGACCTCCTCCTCGGGACTCTGCGGCTCCTGTGACTGCCGGGCGGTTTCTGCCATCTTACCCCTCAAATAAGTATATAGGGAAAAATGGCTTAAAGATGTTTGCGAGGAGACATGCCGGGGGGGGACACGGCGGTGTCCAGCGGGTTCAGGCGGTCTGCAACGCTTATCGTGTGACAGAACGAACTAGGGAGGAGATATTTGTGAAACAAGTGCATGCCCCGGTCCGCTTATCACCGGCAATAACGCGAATTTCTTGGATACCCCGGGGTGGATTGCAGCGATGAAACAGACCTCAAGCCTCTGCGAGATGTGCGGAGCAGCAATACAGGGACCTCCGCGAACGGTCAGGATCGAGGGAGCCCTGCTCGATGTCTGCGGGATGTGTGCGAAATACGGGACGGAAGTGCAGAAGCCGACGAAGACCGTGGCGGCCCGGGGGGGCGGACCGGCATCCCGGACGGCAGGGGTTCCAGCAACACCGGTCCGGAGGAGGAGGGATGTCCTCGACCTCATCGAGGGTGAGATCGTCGAGGACTACGGCGAGCGTATCCGGAATGCCCGGATGCAGCGGGGGTTGAGCCAGAAGGAACTGGCACTCGAGCTCAAGGAGAAGGAACTGTTGATCAAAAAGCTCGAGAAGGGGGATCTTATTCCTGAAGACGATGTCAGGCTCAAACTCGAACGGGCCCTCGACATCAGGCTGATCGATGTCCCGGCCGATATCGAGGAGAAGAAGAAGGCCGGGAAGGTGGTCCCCACCCTCGGGGACGTCATCTCCATCAAGAAAGTCAAGAAATGACTTTTTTCCATTGTTTTATATACATCCTCTTTCCAAGAGCTAACCATGCAAGGTGAGTGTTTTTTCACCGGTGAATGTTTTTACCGGCGGTAGCGAAGCACCCGTACCAAGCATATGTCCTTTTGTCGAATCGTTTGTGAGCGAGCCGACGCCATCATTTATGGCATCTTATCGCTTTTTTACCAGGTACTGGTATCGTTCCTGATCCATACCGGCAACCAAGGAGAACTGCTGGCATGGAGAAGGGGGAGAGTTTATGAGAGGGAAAGAAATTCGTCTGGAACGAATCATCGACCGGAACACGAGAAAGACCATCATCGTGCCCATGGACCACGGGGTCTCGAACGGCCCGATCCCGGGCTTAATCGACCTCGGTGAGGCAGTGGACCGTGTGGCGGAAGGAGGGGCCAACGCCGTGCTCGGGCACGTGGGGCTGGCCCTGCACGGGCACCGGAAGAGCGGGAGGGATGTGGGCCTGATCCTGCACCTCTCGGCGAGCACATCCATCGGGCCCGACCCGAACGAGAAAGTTCTGGTCAACTCCGTAGAGAACGCCCTGAAGATGGGGGCAGACGCGGTCTCGGTGCACATCAACATCGGGGCGGACTCGGAGGCAGTGATGCTGACCGATCTCGGGAAGACAGCCGTGGACTGCATGGAGTGGGGCATGCCGCTCCTGGCCATGATGTATCCCCGGGGAAGGAAGATCGCCGACGAGCATGACCCGGTAAACGTGGCCCTTGCCGCCCGGGTGGCAGCAGAGCTCGGTGCAGACATGGTGAAGACTGTGTACACCGGGGACACGGACAGTTTCCGGGACGTTACCCGGGGCTGCCCGGTGCCGGTGGTGGTGGCGGGAGGTTCGAAGACCGACGACCTGTCCACGCTTGAACTGATCGAGGGGGCTATGCTCGGCGGGGCGACCGGGATATCCATCGGGAGGAACGCCTTCCAGCACCCAAAGCCCGCGAGTTTCATCAAAGCCGCGGCCTTCATCGTCCACGAAGGTCGTTCTGCCGAAGAAGCAAATGAGTTCCTGAAGGGGAGAGGATCATGATAGGAAAGGAGATACGGATCGAGAGGATCATGGACCGGAACACCGGGCGGACGGTGATCGTGCCCATGGACCATGGATTTACCCTCGGCCAGATCGAGGGGCTGCTGGACATGACAAAGACCATCTCTGAGGTGAGCGAAGGCGGGGCCAACGCCATCGTGCTGCACAAGGGCCTGGTGAAACGGGGGCACCGGCGGCACGGGAGGGACATCGGCCTCATCATTCACCTGTCAGGGAGCACCTCCTTAAACCCGGACCCGAACGACAAGGTGCTGGTCTGCACCGTCGAGGAGGCCATCGCTCTCGGAGCAGACGGCGTCTCAATCCACATCAACCTCGGGGCGCCGAACGAGTCGAAGATGCTCGAAGACGCTGCCCGGGTGGTCAGGGACTGCAACCGCTGGGGCATGCCTCTCTTGGTGATGATCTACCCCCGGGGCAAGGGGGTCGATCCCATCGCCCCGGCAACTGTCGGCCACTGCGTCCGGGTCGCCGAGGAGCTCGGGGCAGACCTCATCAAGACCAACTACACCGGTAACCCGGGGAGCTGGAAGCGCATCGTCTCGGCCTGCTCGGTCCCGGTGGTCATTGCCGGCGGGGAGAAGGCCGGGGACCTTGAGACCCTCCAGGCCATCCTCGACTCGGTGCACGCCGGAGGTGGCGGGGTCTGCGTGGGGAGGAACGCCTTCCAGCGGGATGACACCCGGTCCTTCGTCAAGGCCCTCTACAAGGTTGTGCACGAGGAAAAGGAGCCGAAGGACGCCCTGTCGGGTGGACGATGAAGGAGTTCTGGGTAGACGTCCGGCCCTGGAGAAAGGAGCTGGCCACGGCCGCCATCGAGAGCGGTGCCGACGTAATCGTGGCCGATTCGGCCTCCCTGGTCAAAGCACTCTGCCGGGTCCGGGTCGCTGCCCCTGACGGGGACCTTGTCCCGGGGAAAGACCTGAACGAGGTCCGTATCGAGGGAGGGATGACCATTGCCGAGGCTGAACGCCTGACCGGGAAGGGATACGTTGTGGTGGAGACGGGGGACTGGAGGGTCATCCCCCTCGAGAACCTGGTAGCCCTCTCGGACAGGGTCATCGCCGCCGTCCGGAGCGAAGAAGAGGCCGCTCTGGCGCTCGGCATACTCGAGAAGGGGGTCGCCGGGGTGCTCTTAAAAGACGCAGACCCGGCACTTATCCGGCGGGTCGGGGCACTCCTCAGGTCCGGTTCCGCCCCTCTCGACCTGGTCCCGTTCACTATCACTGCTATCCGGCAGCTCGGGATGGGGGACAGGGTCTGCGTGGATACCTGTTCCATGCTCTCCGAGGGCGAAGGGATCCTGGTCGGGAACACCTCTTCGGCATTCCTGCTGGTGCAGGCCGAGACCCTGGAGAACCCCTATGTCAGCCCCCGGCCGTTCCGGGTGAATGCCGGGGCCGTCCATGCCTACACTCTCGTGCCCGGGGACAGGACTGCCTACCTCTCTGATCTCAAGGCCGGGGACCATGTCATGGCCGTCTCAAGCGAAGGCACCGTCCGGGACGCGGGAGTCGGCCGGGTGAAGATCGAGCAGCGGCCGCTCCTCCTGGTGGAAGCCGAGGCAGAGGGAGCGAAAGCCAGCCTGGTGCTCCAGAATGCCGAGACGGTACGGCTGGTTGGTGCCAACGGGACCCCGGTCTCGGTGGTCTCCCTCTCCCCGGGCGATAAAGTGCTCGGACGCGTGGCGGGGGCCGGCCGGCACTTCGGTATCGCTGTTCGGGAGACTATCATCGAGAAGTGATGGCATGAAGGTCGGCATCATCGGCGGGACAGGCCGGATGGGCAGGTTTTTTGGCGGAGTATTCGAAAGAGCCGGTTACGAGGTCATGGTCTGCGGACGGAGGAAGGAGAGCAGCTGCCACGAGATCGCCGAGCAGTGCCCGGTGGTGATGGTCTCCGTCCCCATCCGGGAGACCGTTCCCGTCATCCGGAAGGTCGCTCCCCTCCTCACAAAGGACCAGCTCCTCTGCGACCTCACCTCACTCAAGGCCAGACCGGTGGCTGCTATGCTCGAATCGTCAGCCTCGGTTATCGGGCTCCATCCCATGTTCGGCCCCTCTGCCCCCTCACTCAAAGGCCAGACAATCATTGCCACCCCTGCCCGTGTGAGCCCGGAACGGGCGGCCTCCTTCCTCTCCATCTTCGAACGCGAGGGAGCAAAGATCACCTATTCCACACCGGAAGAGCATGACCGTATCATGGCCGTTGTCCAGGGTCTCACTCATCTGGTCACTTTGACCGTGGCCGGCACTATGCGGAAGCTTGGTACAACGCCGGCCGAGACCGGCCCCTTCATGAGCCCCGTCTACCAGATCGAGATGGGCCTTGTCGGGCGGCTCCTCTCCCAGGACCCTGACCTGTACGGGGACATGCTCACCGGAAACCCGGACGTTCCCCGGGTGCTCTCTGCCTGCAGCGAAGCACTGGCCGAGCTCTCGGCCCTCGTCATCGCGAAAGATACGGAGGGGTTCCGGAAGATCTTCTCAGAGGACGCCCTGCACTTTGCCGAATACACCGAGAGGGCTGCAGCGGAGACCGACTTCCTGATCGCCTCCATGGTGGAGCGATGACCGTCCTCGCCCTCGGCCCGGAGGGGACCTTCTCCCACGAACTCGCCTCCCAGGTGTTCGGGCACGCGGTCAGGCTGGTCCCGACCATCTCCGAGATCTTCCGGCTGGTGGAGAGCGGCGGGGCAGAGGCCGTGGTTCCCATCGAGAACAGCGAGGCCGGCGGAGTCGGGCCGACACTTGACGGCCTCCTCCTCCACCGGGTGTTTATCACCGGGGAGCTCTTCATGCCCATCCACCACCAGCTGGCATCCTTTGTTCCCCTCGACGAGGTGCGGGTCATCTATGCCCACCCCCAGACCCATGAGCAGTGCAGCCTGTTCCTCGAAGGGACCGGGCTCCCGGTGATCCATACCAGCAGCAATGCCGCCAGTGCCCAGGAGATGCTCGACTCCCCAGGTTCGGCGGCAGTGGTTTCACGGATGACGGCCGAGCTCTACCGGCTCCCGGTCATCCGGGCTGATGTGGAGAACAGCCCTGACAACGTCACCCGCTTCGTGGTCATCTCGGCGAAGGAAGGGAAACAGGAAGGTTCGACCAAGTGCAGCATCCTGATCGATCCCGAGAAGGACCGGGCCGGGCTCCTCTACGACCTTCTCGGGGTGTTTGCCACCCGGAGTATCAACCTGACACGGATCGAGTCCCGCCCCTCCAAACGGGGCATGGGAAGCTACATCTTCTTCATCGATATAGAGTACTCACCGGCCTGCCGGGAAGCCCTTCTCGCCCTCCGCGAGATGGCGGACTTCCGGGAACTGGGCTGCTACCGGGAACTGGAGGTGCCGGAATGGAGATCAGGCTGAAGCGGGCCGAGAACGTGGATATCAGGGTGACCGCTCCCCCGTCGAAGAGCTACACCCACCGGGCTCTGGTTGCCGCCGGTCTTGCGGAGGGCGAGAGCACTATAGAACGGCCCCTCTCCTCGACCGACACCCTGATCACCAGCACCGGCCTCTGGCGCATGGGGGTTGGGCTCGAGTGGGACAAGGACCAGGTGACGGTCATCGGCTCGGGAGGGAGGCTCGAGTGCGGGAGTTTTCCGGAGCTCGATATGGGCGATTCGGGAACATCGTTCCGGCTCCTCACCTCGGTGGCCCTCCTCTGTAAAAAACCGGTGATCCTCACCGGGAGTAAACGGATGCAGGAGCGTCCTGTCGGCCCGCTGGTCGATGCCCTGAACCAGCTCGGGGGCCGGATACGGTATCCCGGGAAGACAGGCTATCCTCCGCTGCTGGTGGAGGGGAATCTCTCCGGCGGCACGGCCGCCGTCGATTCCCGAGTATCGAGCCAGTTCGCCTCCTCCATCCTTCTCGCCGCACCCTGTGCAGACTCGCCTGTGGAACTCGATATCGCATCGGGCCTGGTCTCCCGGTCCTATCTTGATGTCACCGCCGACATCATGGAGAAGTTCGGGGCCCGGCTCTCCCGGGACGGCTACATCCGGTTCCGGGTCGGAACCGGCCGATACCGCGCCTGCAGGTGCAGGGTTGAAGGCGATTATTCGTCGGCCTCCTACTTCTTTGCCATCGCCGCCGTCTGCGGCGGGAGGGCCGAAGTGGAGAACCTTCCCTCCCGTTCGGTGCAGGGTGACCGCTTCTTCCTTGATGCCCTGGGGCGGATGGGGTGCAGGGTTACCTGTCATGAGGACCGGGTGGTGCTGACGAGCGACCGGAAACTCGCGGGTATCGATATCGACATGTCGTCAGCGCCTGACACCGTGCAGACCCTCTGCGTGGTTGCGGCCTTCGCCTCCACTCCCTCTACCATCTCCGGCATATCGCACCTGAAGCACAAGGAGAGCGACCGGCTCCAGGCCATCCGCGACACCATCGGGGCTCTGGGGGGCAAGGTGTCTTTCCGGGGTGATGACACCCTCGTCGTCCATCCTGCTCCCCTCCACGGCGGTGTGATCGATCCGGGCGGCGACCACCGGACAGCCATGAGCGCCGCGGTGCTCGGTCTCGGGGTTGGTGACGTGGTCATCCGTGATGCGGAGTGCGTGAGCAAGTCTTTCCCTGGTTTCTGGGAGGCACTCTCGGAGGCAGGTCTGCTATGAGGATCGTTCTTACGGGTTTCCGGGGGACAGGGAAGACCGAGTGCGGGAGGCTCCTCGCCAAGCTGACCGGGCTGCCTTTCTTTGACACCGATACCCTGATCGAACAGGAGTCCGGTCACACCATCCACGAGATATTCACGGAACTCGGCGAGGAAGCCTTCAGGGAGAGGGAACGCCGGGTGATTGCGAACCTGCCCTCGTCGCCCTGCGTGGTCAGCACCGGGGGAGGCTCGGTCATGGACCCCCAGAACGTCGCTTTCCTCAGGAGGGGAAGCACCCTCTTCCTGCTCGAGGCCGATGAACAAACCATCGAGAAGAGGATCAGCCACTCCACCCGTCCGGCGCTCACCTCCCTTCCTCTCCGGCAGGAGATCCACACCCTTCTCGAAAGCCGGGGCCCGTATTACCTGTCGGCCAGCGATTACTGCGTCGACACCAGCGCCCGGAGCGAGAACGAGGTCTGCCTCGCCATACGAAGGATCGTGTCTGAAGGCACTGCCCATCCGGGTGCGGCCCGGAGGGCCACAGAATTCCTGGCGGGTTCCGGGATCCCTGCCGGTGAAGCGGAGGAGTTCGCCCGTCTCACCGATCCGGCCGCCGGAGATCCGACCCTCAGAATCTACGCCATCATGGGCAATCCCGCCACGCAGAGCAAGAGCCCCGGCCTCTTCAACCGGCTCTTCTCCTATTACGGCCTGAACGCCTGTTATACCCGCCTCCAGGACCCGGACAGCAGCAAGATCCTGCGACTGGCCCGTGACCTCGATGTCCGGGGCCTCTCGGTGACCATCCCCTTCAAGCACGAAGTCATGAACCACCTCGCGTCCATCGACTGCCATGCCGAGGCCATCGGTGCGGTCAACACCATCGTCCGCTGCGGCAACAGGAACCATGGCTTCAACACCGACTGGATCGGGGTCCAGGGGCCTCTCTCGAACCGGAAGGGGGAGAAGGCGGTGGTCCTCGGGGCCGGAGGAGCGGCAGCGGCAGCGGTCTATGCCCTCCTGTCGCTCGACATGGAGACTACGGTGTTGAACAGGACCGTGGAGACGGCGCAGGAACTCGCGGAAAGGTTCGGGTGCAGTTACGGCCCTCTCTCCGCTTTCGACGGGATAAAGCCAACCATTGTGATCAACGCCACGTCCCTCGGGATGTCCCCCGATGCCCGATCCCCTCTCCGGAAAGACCAGCTCTCGTCATCGATGACAGTCTTTGACCTGGTGTATACCCCGCCGGAGACCCCTCTCCTCCGGATGGCCCGGAACTCGGGGTGCACGGTCATTCACGGGACAGAGATGTTCGTCCGGCAGGCGGCCGCCCAGTTCTGCCGGTTCACCGGCATCGAGGCGCCCCTCTCCCTCGTCCGGAGCGTGATGCCGCCATGAACAGTTTCGGCCGATCGTTCCGGATCACGAGTTTTGGCGAGAGCCAT
>JAJRBS010000163.1 GCA_028679325.1 Methanoregulaceae archaeon
TGGTCACCCTCCGGCTGGATGGCCTCCTGGAGAAAGTTGAGGTGGATGCAGAGGGCATCGGCATCGATCATCTCCACCGCCGCTTCCGCCCACTCGAGACCATGGTCCCGGAGCTGGACGACCCCGATGTTCGCAGCCAGGAAGGCCCGGGGGGCCTCGTCCCGCACAACAGAGAAGGTATCGGCAAGGGAAGGATTTTCGAGAGCGGCCCGCTGGGAACCGACCCCCATCCCGATCCCGGTCTGCTCCGCGGCCCGGGCCAGCACCCCGTTGACCTTCTTTGTATCCGGATGTCCACCGGTCATCGCTGCGAGGAAGAGTGGGGCACGGAAAGAGTAGCCAAGGAACTCGGTGGCGGTCTCGATGAAGCCCAGGTCGCATTCCGGCAAAGCGTTGTGGACCAGCCGGATGTCCTCAAATCCTGTCCTCCCCCGTTCGATCTCCTCGTCAAGACAGATCCGGAGATGGTCAAGCTTCCGCGATGCGGTCAGGGCCTTCCTCTCTTCCAGGTTCATCCGGCCCTCACCACCGTCCCGCCGTGGGGTTCACCGTCGAGGAAGGCTCCGAGCCTGCTGACATGGAAGATCTCCGAGCGGACTCCCTCGCGGGCCAGCCGGACCAGTTCCTGCACCTTTCCCTCCATCCCACCCGTGACATCGGTGGAGGAGGAGGAGTTAAAGCAGAGCCGGTCGGCAGATTCAGGGGTAATCTCGGGAACCACCTGGCCGCATTCGAGCACTCCCGGGACATCGGTGGCAAGTCCGACCCGCGAAATACCGAGGACCCCGGCGAGGTACACGACCAGCTGATCGCCGGACACGATGGTCACTCCCCGCTCGCCATCCATCACCACATCCCCATGCAGCACCGGCACCAGGAAGCGGTTCATCATCTCGCGGAGGTTCCGCCACTCCATGGACCGTATCCGGCCGGACTCTGCATAACAGGAAGCGAGGGGCGGGATCCCGACTGCGCTGATCCCCTGCTCCGTGAGAGCATCCACGAGCGCGGCGTTCAATCGCGATACCGCACGGTGAGTCACCATGACCCCTTCACGGTTTTTTCCCGTCAGGCCCTGCATCAGCCCATAACGGTGGGCCTCGGGATGGCCGCAGGAGCCGGCACCATGCACAATCAGGAGAGGAATGGCGCCGCGTAACCCTATCTCCCTGCTGACGGATTCGAGGGTATCATACCGGATCTCCCCGCTTCCTCCTTTCCGGGTGAGCACGCTTCCCCCGAGCTTCAGCAGCACAGGTTCAGGCATCCTTCTCCTTCCGTACCCCTTCCTGGTCAATGGTGGTGGAGAAGGCCCGTGCATCGCAGGCCTCTATCGCACTGACCACCCTGCTCTTGGCGTGCTTCGGGCAGATGGCTATCATGCACCCTCCCCCGCCGGCACCGGTCAACTTGGCTCCGTAGGCACCGGCCGCCCGTGAGGCAAGCACCAGCCGCGAGAGTTGCGGGTGCCCGACACCGAGCACATCAAGAAGGGCATGATTCATGTTCATCAGTTCACCAAGCCGGACCGGATCAGAGAGGGCCCGCATTGCCGAGAGGCTGACAGCCCCGATAGCCTCAAGCACCGGCTCGCAGATCTCGGGGCTCTTTGTCTTCAGCTCGGCCACCATCTCTACCATCCGGGCCGTGTTATGCTGGACCATAGAGTTCCCGATCACCAGCTGGAAGTTCTGCGGGGGGAGACGCCGCCGGGCCAGGCCGGTGATGAACACCAGCCCGCCGAAGGTGGCAACTGTCGTATCGGTGGGACTGGCCCGTCCTTTCTGCACCTTCTTCTCGATTGCAAAGGCCATGTTGGCGATATCCTCTCTTTGTAACTTTTTTCCAAACTCATCGTTGATGGCCGCGAGCGTGGCAACGGTGACCGCTGCCGATGACCCGAGGCCCGAAGAACTCGGGAGCTGGGAGTTGACGTACACACTCCCCCGGACACCCATCTCGTCGAAGCAGTTGTCAATGTAGGGCGATTTCGCATGGTGGGCTGTCCGGCTCTTCCTGACCGTTACAAACACCCGCGGCCTGACAGCCATGGCAATTCCCGGCCGGCCGTACACCACGGCATGTTCGCCGAATAGGAAAACCTTGCCGGGCGCACTCCACGTCGCCACCGTCACATCACCGCGATGGCCCCATACCCGACCACCGTCGGATCACCTGTGACGTCGCCGCTTGTGGCGTAGGTGAGCAGCTCGCCCCGTGTTGCCCCCCGGGCCCTGCAGGCCAGGCAGACGGCAGCGATCGGCCCAACGCCGCAGGCGCTGACTCTTTTCTCTGCGACTCTCCGGTAGAACTCACTCACATTCAGATCTTTCAAGGCCTCAATGGCATAGCGATCGTTCGTCCGGGCTTCAGCTGCCGGTACGTAATGGGAGAAGTCGCTTGAGGCCACGAAGCGGACATCGTCCCGCCCGCTCTTCTTCACCGCTTCCACGAGCTTTTGGGCGAGGAGATCGGCGCTCCCGTAGTCCTGGTCCCCCACCAGCACCGGCAGGATCCGTGCCCGCGGGAACCGGTACTTTATGAAGGGAACCTGCACCTCTAGGGAGTGTTCATCCCTGTGGGAGACTTCGTCGGCCTCGATGTCCAGGAGCTCTGCCAGTTCAGGATCGTTGTCCACGATCCCAAGCGGGGTCTCCCAGGAGATCCGGGAAGTGCAGGTCCGGTTGCCGCGGTGGCTGGGACCAACGAGGAGAAAGGTTCCCTCGAACGAGTTCGGGACAGCCCCGTAAGCCCACCCGGCAACCTCGCCAGAGTAGGGATAGCCAGCGTGGGGGGCCACGATACCGGCAGCATTGCCCCCCCGGTCCTTCCCGGAGAGGTACTTCTCCAGCAGCTGCTCGAGATGATGGGGATCCCTCGGATAGAACATGCCTGCCACGGCGCATGGTCGGATCTTCATCGATCTCCCTCTCTTCTCTTTCGTCTTTAAAGTTCGGTCTCGAAGTCTTCGACGGTGAGTGAAGTGCTGATGCCGCGGAGGTGGAGCATCTCCTTTGTCAGGAGATAGTAGACCATAGAGAGTGCCTTTCGCCCCTTGTTGTTGGTGGGGATCACCAGGTCGATGAAGCTCGTCATGTTGTTTGTATCGCAGAGGGCCACAACGGGTATCCCGCACTGCACAGCCTCGCGGATGGCCTGTGAGTCGCCGATGGGATCGGTCACCACCACCACTCCCGGCTCCATGTAGCCGTTGAGGTTCTGGTTGGTCAGCATCCCGGGGATGAAACGCCCTGTGGCAGCAACTCCACCGATAGTCTCGGCAAACTTCCGGGCAGGGTACTGCCCGTACTGGCGTGAGGTCACAACCAGAATCTTCATCGGATCGTACTGGCTTAAGAACTTCGCCGCGGTCTTGATTCTGTCGTCTGTCTCTCTGATGTCAAGGATGTACAGCCCGTCGCCACGAACCCGGTAGATAAACCGTTTCATGTCCTTGCTCTTCTGCTGGGTCCCGATGTGTACCCCGGCGGCAAGATACTCCTCAACCGGGACGAGTGGCTCGTTTAACTGGATTTCCATCTCGGTCTCTGTCATGCTATCTGTTCCTCTATTCTGATGAGTTCGTTTAGTTTAGCTGTCCTTTCGCCGCCGACGATGCCGGTCTTGATATAGACGCACCGGAAGGCCGTGGCCAGGTGGGCAATGGTCATGTCCGTGGTCTCCCCGGACCGGTGGCTCATCACCGTGTCTATACCGTTCGTATGGGCAAGGTCGATGGCCTCGAAGGTGTCGGTGAGGGTCCCGATCTGGTTCGGCTTGATCAGCACGCAGTTCGCTGACCCCTGGGCGATCCCCTCGACGATTCGCGAGGTGCTGGTGACGAAGAGATCATCGCCGCAGATCAGGCAGCGGTCACCCACCTGCGAGGTGAGTTCCGCAAACCCCGGGAAGTCTTCCTCGTGGAGAGGGTCTTCGACGTAGATTAAGTCGAAGCTGTCCACGAGCTCGCAGATATACGCGATCTGTTCCTCGGTGGTCCGGGTCTTGTCCCGGTACCGGTAGATACCCCCCTCTTCCTGCCAGAACTGGCTTGCGGCCACATCGAGACCGATCCTGATGGACAGGTCCATCTCGTCCGAGACCGATCCTGCGGCCTCGTTGACCAGCTCGAAAGCAAGCGCGTCTGGGATCGCCGGGGCCCAGGCCCCTTCGTCGCCTTTCCCGGAAAGCTTCCCGTGCTTTTTCAGGAGTTCCCTGACCGCCCTGTGCACGGCGGCGTTGGCAAAAATCGCCTCCTTCGGGCCCGATGCCCCCTCCGCCACCACCAGGAACTCCTGGATCTCGGTGGCGTTCTCGGCATGGGCTCCGCCCCCGATAACGTTACCGAGCGGCAATGGCAGGAAGGGGGTGAAAGCCCCGCCGAGGTACTGGAAGAGCTCCAGCCCGAGCGAGGAGGCCGCGGCCTTGGCGCAGGCCAGGGAGATGGCGACCGCGACATTGGCGCCGATGCCCGAGAAGTCGTTCGTGCCGTCAATCTCCCGGAGAATACTATCTATCCTGATCTGGTCCCGGGAGTCCTCGCCAATGAGAGAGGGAAGGAGGTTCTTCTCCGCCTCTTCGATGGCCTGTGCCGGCTCTCTGACCTTTGCCTCGTAGAGGCCGGTGCTGGCCCCGCTGGGAGCCGCCGCCCTGCCGAACCCTTCCTCCGTGTAGACGTCAGCCTCCACAGTGGGATTTCCCCGGCTGTCAAGGATGGTCCGGAGCTGCATCTCGCAGATAATGGTCATATGATCCTACTTCCTCTTCACGGTGATGGGAATGACGTCGTGCTGGAATTCCTCGATCGCTATCTCCAGCGGATCGATCTTTGCCGTCCTGATGAGCAGTGGAGCACCCATCGATATCTGCAGAGCCCGGGCCCCGATGATCCGTGCTCTCTCATAGCGGGTGTATACCTCTTTCATATCGCCTCAAACTGTTGCCGTGTATGATGGAAATGGGGTCGCTGAGATTCGAACTCAGGTCAGAGCGTCCCGAACGCCCTAGGATAGACCAGGCTACCCTACGACCCCTCACTGATACGGATTCAGATCGTCAATGATCTCCTTGTGTGTCAGCATCATCCGGCGGCAACAGTAGCGTTCCATGCCGAGGTCGTCGAGGATCCTCTTCGGATCCTCGCCCGCCTCCCGGCGCTTCTTGAACGCCTCGTATGCCGTCGAGATCACCTTCCCACAGGTGAAGCACCGCACTGGTATCATACCGCTTCGATCTCCCAATTCATTTCAGCAGCTCAACGATAAGACTTTTGGAATTTCTTCCGTGCCCCGCGTCCGTGGGGTTTCTTCGATTCCTTCTGCCGTGAGTCGTTGACCAGAAGGGTTCGGTCATACGTGAGGAAGAGCTCCTTGATCTGGGGGTCGTTATGCCACCGGATGATACCTCTGGCCAGTGCTGTCCGCACCGCCTCGGCCTGCCCCATGATACCCCCGCCCTGGACATCGATGGCCACATCGAGCCCTTCTACAGCTTTCGGGTAGAGGAGGATCGGCTCCGAGATCTTCATCCTGGCCATCTCGTTCGGGTAGATCTCGAGAGGTACGGAGTTCACCCGGACCACGCCCTTCCCGGGGCGGATAGTGGCCCGGGCGATGGCCGTCTTTCGCTTCCCGCTGGTGTTGATAATCTTTGCCATGCTCATTCTCCCTCTAGTACTTGGCTCCCAGGAAGGTGCTCACGGCACCGACGGTCACCATCTTCGGCGTGTTCAGGCGGTTTATATGGGCTTCTTCCGGCTGCTCGCGTTCCGTTCCGGAAAAACCGGCAGGCACTCCCACGTAGACCTTCACGCGTTTCAGGGCATCCCTGCCGCCAGGTCTCTTGTAGGGGAGCATCCCCCGGATAGTCCTCTTCACGATATGGTCCGGTCTCCGGGGGAAGAACGGCCCTCCCTCCCGGGAACCCCGCGACCTCTTCTCCCTGTAATGGGCAAGGACCCGGGCCCTGCTGCCGGAAATGACTGTCTTCTCGGCGTTGACTATCGCGATCTCCTCGCCAGAGAGCGCCCTTTTTGCCACAAGGCTTGCCATCCTGCCGAGGAGCAGCCCGTCTGCGTCAATAACTGTTACCATATCTGTCACCTCAGCACCCGCACCCGGCTCCCCTTGGGGTTGGCCGAGACCAGTTCTTCGATGCTCATGCATGCACCGTTTGCATCCCGGATCTTTTCCGACGCAGAGGCCGAGAAGTTCAGTGCCGCGATGGTCACCGGGGTCTCGAGTGCCCCCGAACCGAGGACTTTCCCGGGAACGATGATGGTATCGCCGTTCACCGCATAACGGCTGATCTTCGAAAGGTTGACCTCGGCATAGTTCCGGGCCGGACCTTCCAAGCGATCTGCTATGTCCCTCCAGATATTGGCCTCGTTCTCCCTTGATGTGGCCTTCAGCAGGGATATGAGGTCTGACAGGCGGGGATTGGTCTTCTGAATG
>JAJRBS010000187.1 GCA_028679325.1 Methanoregulaceae archaeon
ACCGAGGTGTTCATCCCGGCGCTGGGGCCTGCGGCGGCCCATGTCACGGTTGCGGTGAGCAGAAGAGGGTACTACCCTGCCGGCGGAGGGCTGGTGCGGGTGGAGGTCTCGCCGGGAGAACTCGGACCTCTCCGGATCAGACCCCGGGGTTCGTCAGGGATACGTTCCTGCTCTTCGGGTCTCCCGGAGCATGTCGCCGATCGCCAGGCCGCCGCAGCATTCTCGGTCATTTCCGGTGCTACTGGAGAGAAATTCCCGGTGACCGTCGATCGGGCGAACGGTCCCGGGAAAGGGAGCTCCTGCACGGTCTGGAAAGAGGCAAGGGGGTCATCAGCCCTGGGGAGAATCGGGCTTCCGGCAGAAAAAGTCGGAGAAGCCGCAGCCCGAGGCTTCCTTGATGAGATTCACGAAGGGGGCGAGACAGACAGGTACCTGGGGGACCAGCTCCTGCCTTACCTCGGGCGGTATGGTGGTTCCTACACCTGCAGTCAACTGACCCTACATACACGGACCGTGAGCTGGATCCTTGATGAATTCGGTTTCCCTGTACAGACAAAAGTGGGTCATCCCGCGGAGTTCTCGGCATGAAAATGGTCCTGGATAGCTCGGTCTTCTTTGGGGATCACCGGTGTGATGGTGAGCTCTATACGGTCTGGTCTGTGGCAGAGGAACTGAAGGACCTCGCTTCGAAAGTCCGGTTTGACCTGCTCCAGGAATCAGGCCTCGAGGTGCTTGACCCGGAAACGACATCTGTTTCACGCGCCCGGGAGGCGTCAATCGCCGCCGGAGAGGAGGAGGCTCTCTCCCGGACTGACATTGATGTCCTGGCCCTGGCCGTTCAGCTGGGTGCGGCGGTTGTCACCGACGATTATGCTCTCCAGAACGTTGCCCGGAAACTGGGAGTCGCCGTGATCCCTCTCCGGCAGAAAGGCACATCAGGGAAACGCTGGAGGTACCGGTGCACGGGATGTGGCAGATATCACAAAGGGCCGGGTGAATGTCCCGTCTGCGGCTCCCCCGTGAAAAGAAGGATTAAGTAGCGTCCTGCATACTCTTCTAGCAATGTCATCGCTTGATGAGCTGATCCAGAGAGCACGAATGCTTCTCTCGGAAGGGCACAGTCCCGGGCAGATCGCAGACGAGCTCTCCCTCTCGGTCGAGACCGTCACCTGGCTCCTGACCCAGCAGAAAGGTTCCGCCATCCCGAAGGACGTCGGCATCGACTGGTCCGCGGTGAGCAGCCAGGGGCCGCAGCTCGACGAGCTGGCAATGATGATGCTGAAGCGCTACTACTCTGCGGTGAGCGCTGAGGACAAGGGTGAGCCGATCGCCGAGAAGTTCCCCTCGGCCGTGGTCGGGATTGCGATATCCGGGATACCGCTGGCAACCCTGATCGCTGTTGCCGAAGACGTCAAGCTCTCGATCTACTATCCGGCCAAGCAGAGCACGGTTGACCCGCCGGTGGGTTCGATCTCCGGGAATTTTGCTCCTATTACCGGGGAACGCTGCATCATCGTCGACGACGTGATCACCTCCGGCACAACCATGCACGAGGTGGTTCGGTATGTCAGGAAGAACGGGGGAAACCCGGTGGCAGTCCTGGTCATCTTCGACAAGCGCGGGATCAGGGATGTTGAGGGGGTCCCGGTTTATTCGCTCTTCAGGATATCGAGGATCGACTGAAACCCGGGATACGCCGTGGCCGCTTATTAGATTGATTTATATAGAAGTTCAATTCCATCTTTTTACCACATTTAGAGGATCATCATGCTTGGAGGACAACCTATCATCATTCTTCGGGAGAATGTTGAGCGCAACCGCGGGCTCGAGGCCCAGCGCTCGAACATTGCAGCCGCGAAGGCTATCGCAAGCGCAGTACGGACCACCCTCGGACCCCGGGGCATGGACAAGATGCTGGTATCGGGGACCGGGGACGTGACCATCACCAACGATGGTGTCACCATCCTCCAGGATATCGCCGTCCAGCACCCCGGTGCGAAAATGGTGATCGAAGTCGCCAAGGCACAGGATGACGAGGTCGGCGACGGAACAACCACCGCCGTCGTGCTGGTGGGTTCGCTGATGGAAAAGGCCGAAGGTCTCCTCGTCAAGAAGATCCATCCGACGGTCATCGGACAAGGGTACCGGATGGGTATGGAGAAGGCTCTCGAGATCCTCGATGAACTCTCGATCACCATCGACCCGTATGACCGGGACACCCTGGTGAAGATCGCCGACACGGCCATGACCGGGAAGTCGATCGAGTCCGTCAAGCACAAACTCGACGGGATTGTGGTCGATGCGGTCATGACCGTGGCCGAGAAGAAGGACGGCGGGGTCATCGTCGATGAAGACAACATCCTGATCAAGAAGCAGACCGGTGAGACCATGGACGATGCCGAACTGGTCAGCGGAATAGTCCTTGACAAGACCCGGATCAGCGATGATATGCCAAAGAAGGTGGCAGGAGCCCGTATCGCCCTGGTCGCCAGCCCCATGGAGATCAAGAAGACCCAGGTCAAGGCCAAGATCCACATCTCCAGCCGGGAACAGATAAGCGCGTTTTCGGACCAGGAGCGGGCGACCCTGAAGAAGTTCGCCGACGCGGTCATTGACAGCGGCGCAAATGTCCTCCTCTGCCAGAAAGGAATCGCCGACGCCGTGGCCTACTACCTTGCCCATGGAGGTGTCCTTGCCGTCGAAGACGTCCCGGAAAAGGACATGAAATTCGCGGCCCTGGCCCTCAATGCCGAAATCGTCAACAAGGCAGAAGACCTGAACAAGGAGAACCTCGGCTTTGCGGACCTGGTCGAACAGCCTGAAAATGCCGAGATCCTCAAGATATCCGGCTGTGAGAACCCAAAGGCCGTCACCATCCTCCTGCGCGGCTCAACCGATTACCTGCTTGACGAGCTCGAGCGTGCCGTCGTGGACGGGACACGCGTGGTCATGGATGTCATGGAAGACCGCAAGGTTCTCGTTGGTGGAGGGGCGGTCGAGACCGAGCTCCTGATGAAGATCCACGAGTATGCGTCCAGCGTCGGTGGAAGAGTCCAGCTCGCGATCGAGGCCTATGCCAAGTCATTCGAGGTCATTCCCGAGACGCTCGCGGAGAACTCGGGTTTCAACCCTCTCGACAAGCTGGTCGACCTCAAGAATGCCCATTCCAAGGGGAAGAAGAACGCCGGCCTGAACGTCTTTACCGGCAAAATCGTCGACATGCTCAAGGAAGGAGTCGTCGAACCCCACCGCTCAAAGCGCCAGTCCATCCAGAGTTCTGCCGAGGCGGCCATTCTCCTTATCCGGGTCGATGACATGATGATCACCCGGGAAACAGGGAAAATGCCAGGGATGGAATAAGGCTGGATACGATGAGTATCCGGGATTCCCCCGGGCATCTCTTTTTTTTAAAAAACACAGTGTTAAATGTTTAATGAGAAGCTGTAGCGTCGCAGCTTCAACGTCATCTCCAACCGCTAGGCAGACCATTTCGGCAGAGAATTTAAGGTTTCTCTCAAACCAAGCCTCGGGCGAGATTCTCCTGACCTTTCGTTAAATGCCCTAACAATAATCAGACGGAGCATACGTTGTGATTATACTTTGACTGTATAGGTGGAGAACACCGCTGCAGTGCGAATAAGGGGATCATTTTCAGTATTTTATCTTGACCGAAAAATTGTTCAGAGCTCATATCGTATACGCACGCAAGAGGAGTGAAAATTCAGTATGATGAGAAAGGTTGCCATGCTCATTTTGTCAGGAACAATCGCTGTTATTGTGATAGGATTGCTGAGCGGTCCGGTGGTTCAACCTGTAGATGCCGCGGTGATGAATATAGATGAGTTCCAGATAACCACTGATCCCGCACAGCAAAATGAAGCGGATATTTATGGCACCCGCTTAGTATGGCAGGACAATAGGAATGGGAACTGGGACATCTACATGTATGATGTCAATGGTAGTGGAGGTAATGTTCAGATAACGACCAACACCTCAAACCAGTATGGGCCGCAGATTTACGGAGACCGTATAGTCTATTATGATGACAGAAACGGGAACTGGGACATCTACATGTATGACCTGGTAAACCACAGTGAAACCCAGATAACCACCAATACCGCTATTCAACAAAATCCTGCGATTTATGGTAAGCGGATAGTATGGGAGGACAATAGGAACAATGGGAACTGGGACATCTATATGCACGATCTGGTAAACCACACCGAAACCAAGCTAACATTTTCTGGCTCAAATCGATACCCGGCGATTTACGGCGACCATATAGTCTATGAAAAGACATACGATGGCGATATATATCTCTATAGGGTAGACCTACCGGGATCCGGAGAGATCTTGGTATCCCGCTTTAACGCGGCATATGCACCAATTTGGGGAGTTATCGGGGATGTTCCTCGTTCCGCAATTTATGGCGACCGCCTCGTGTTTGAGGGAGAGGCCGAAACGTACCGGTATAACACTTACATTTATGAAATGAACGTCTACACGAAAAGCTTGATGGCTAATGCCGATACCCCTGCCCAAAGGATAACAACAGACCCATATACGCAGAAAAATCCAGATATTTTCGAGAATTACATCGTGTGGGATGACAACAGGAACGGGAATACATACACGACGGGGCACGATGATTGGGATATTTATGTATATAATACGGATACCTCTACAGAAACCCGGGTAACGAATAACTCCAAAAATCAACAAAAGCCAGCGGTTTATGGCGGCCGTGTTGTCTACCAGGACGATAGGAACGGGAACTGGGACATCTATATGGTCATGCTTTCCTATAGTGTTCCACAGCCTGGTGGGGGGTCTCCATCCGAGACTGGCAGCTTGTATGTCGCATCATACCCATCGAATGCGATTATCTTCATGAACGGGACAGAACGAGGACATACTGATCAATTGATAACCAACGTAGCAGCAGGAATCCAAAACCTGACACTGAAAAAAGATGGATACCAGCCATATAGTACGGTAGTCAATATTCCAGCAGGTGATGTGAAGGTCCTTGCTCCAATCACTCTCATGAAAGGTGGACCGTCGCCTGGTGGTACGGGAACCCTCTTTGTCGCCTCTTACCCAAAAGGTGCGACTATCCTCATTAACGGCACTGACTACGGAAAGACAGATACGTTTTTGAAAAATGTACCGGCAGGAAACCAGAACATGACGCTTACCAAAGACGGTTATCAGCCTTCTACAGTTGTCGTCAACGTTCCGGCGGGAGATTTGAAGGTCCTAGCCCCGATTACTCTTTCTCAATCTCAACCTCTTGGCGATTGTTGCCCCTGTCGGACGTGCTGGCCTGGCACTTGCGTTTGCTTTGGTTAGATTTATCTTTCATTTTTTAGCGTGGAATCCAGCAATCTGAACCGGATCGCCCGGTCATGAATGATGTCGTCGTAATCGGCACCAGAGGCCGTGGCCGGATTGAGGTAAGCCCGGTAGCCGATGATTATCGGATCATTCAGCCCGAGACAATAGCCGGGGCTCGCGCACGGATGTTCCGGGGTCGCGGCCGGCACAACGACAAAGTATGGGTCATGCGTGTCTTTTGGCGGCTGGCGCAGCACCTTCACCGCGTACAGGTAGGGCGCCATCGGGTCCCCGGGGATGTATTCCTCTGCACTCCCGGTGAAATCGTGGCTGGTCATGCTCACCACGCCGTTCCAGCTGCGGTCGCCGCACCCGAACACGTACTGCATCGGGTTGTCCTGGCACGAACAGGTGACCCAGTCTCCGTACACCCCGAAACTGGAATAGGTTGCGAGGCCGGTTGCCGCATGGTTGACCCCGTAGACCACCACCATATCGTCGTTCCCCAGTGTGAAATTGGCAGCCTCGCCGGAAAGCGACGTCCGCAGGTAGGGTGTGTCGGAGGCTTCTCCGGCAACGAACTTGTGGTAGAGGGGCGAGCCGGGGTCAGTCTCCTCCAGCACATCCCGTGATTCGGCAAACCAGCGGATGGATTCATAGGATTCGTACTGGACATTGGGTGTCTGGGCGATGATGGCGTTTTTTAGTCGCTCCAGCCCGGCATTCAGGTCGGGATAGAGCTCGCTCTCGCTCTTCCCTTTCCGGACCCGGAGCTCGGGCGTGGGGTAAGGGTCCAGCACCGGCGGCAGTTCTGGCGTCACCCTCCATACGCTGGCATAGTTGTCGTCACTGAGGTAATTGTCCCCCTCGGCCTTGCTGGCAAAGTTGGCCGTGCGCATCAGGATGACAAACGAATCGGCGAGCGGGGTCTCCGGAAAGACGCCGAGATTCAGCAGCCCGGAAGGAATGACATAGGGGTTGATCATGGATTCGGGATAGCCGGCTTCCCGGGCCAGGGCTGATAGGCGCTCATAGACGCCCCTGTCCGCCGTGAAGATAACGATCGTCTGTTTGCCGAAGGGTGTGCCGTTCCCCTCGGTCCTGATCAGGGCGCTGTTGAGCGGATCGTTCACGGCGGCGACCATCCAGTCCCCCCGGGGAACGAGGCTGTCCTTGTGCCGGACCCAGAGGAAGACGGTGAAGCTGAAGTAGTCGCACTGTGGCGGTGTCGGCCCCAGGTAGACTACAGCCTCGTCAGGCCTGAGCCGGAAAATCGTGAGCCCCCTCTCGAAAGGATTTTCCTCGCCGAAAGGTGAGATCGGAACCATCAGTACTTTGTAGGGCTGGCCTGCGTTGTTGCCGTTGGCTGAATCACCGACGCCGGAGTCCAGCAGATCGACGATCGGATCGACGGGTGTCATCTGGCCGCTGTTGACAATAAATCCGTTTGCCTCCAGGGTCGCCCGAAAAACCGCAGCCCGCCCGTGGTCCTCGTCGCTGGAGCCCTTCGCCTGATAGAGAGCTTCCTGATACCCCGGCAGACTCCGGAGGGATCCGGGTGGTGGTGTTCCCGGAACCGTTTTGTTTGCTGCAGCTAATGCATCGTCATAACCGGGAAGGCTTGATAATGATCCTGCAATACCCGATGCTGCACTTCCGGCTATTATCATCAGTATCAGGCAGAGTGCTACCGCGACCAGTGACTTTCGTTTTGGGAATAGTGACAATTCAGCCCCCAACCTTCTTCTCTAACAGTTTGAGAATTCGGCTTACTATCATCATATCCCTTTCCTTTCGATGGTTGTATCGCCAGATTTATTCGCCGGGACAGAGGGGAAGTCTCTCTCCGGATGCCTCCCCTGGAGGCAGGTTTTCGTTTCAGGCATCCCCAAGACCTTCTCATCCGTTGATATGGGTTCCTTTCCCGTCAGAGTACTGTTTCTCTGCATGGTTCACGAGATGATGAACCGTGAAGCGATTCCCGTAGACAAAGCCAGAATCGGTAGCTCACAGGGATTCGATACCATTATACGGACTCCGGTGAAAAATTGTTGTCCCGGTGCCGAGGTAGTCTAGCCCGGAAAGGCGATGGTCTCGAAAACCATTGGCGCCCTGCGCCTCGGGAGTTCAAATCTCCCCCTCGGCGTTATCGAAATTATCTTTTTTTTTTAATGTAAAACCTTGGAATTTTTACGAGAACATGTTTTTCTAAAATGAATAACTCGCCGATTGCGGATACTCCCCCTTTTCACCAGAAATCCTGCGTCGCCAGGTAATACTGCCCGTTATACGCCACCCCGACCCCCGTGTGGGTGGCATTCGGGTTCAGGATGTTCTTCCTGTTTTCGTCCAGGATGCAGGAATTGTGATTCATCCAGAAATCCACGAGGCCACTGGCCATACCGGAGACGGTATCAGGAACTACAATGACCTCGTTCGGGCAGGACAGCTCGAACTCTCCTGCTGCCATCGGAGCGAGGTTCTCCGCTATATCCCCCGGGTACCAGATACCATTGACCTTTTTCGGGAGGGGGTAGCCGTAGGGGCTGGCTCTCGCCGCCAGGTCCTCCCCTTTGGAGTTGTTTCCCCCAAAATGCCCGGTCCTGACCATATCTTCGCTGTAGTCACGAGCAAGAAGAGCGAGTCTGTCATCCCAGATCAGAGGGGGCACCCCCCGGCTGGACCGTTCAAGATTGGTCTGGGAGAAGATCTCCCTCTCCAGGTCGTAAACAAATTGTGTTTCATTCAGAGAACCATGGGAGGCCGGGATTATCGGATATGTCCTGGTGGGTCCCGGGACTGCCGGCTGTTCCGGAGGCATTTCCTGGCCGGAGTACACGAGGATTACCGTGCCGGATGCATCCCTTATGTTCAATAATCCATCCGGCGTCGTTTCATAGGAAGAAGCATTGCGAAGATGATAGCGATAGGAATCTTCCGTTGTCCCCCACGGACTGTAACAAAATATTAAGGTGGAAAAAATGGGTTTCGTTGAAATCCCGTTCTCGCCACTGAGGTTGTACGAGTACCCATAGTGGTTGCAGCCCGAATGTCCGCCGATCGTTCCGTTTATGGCACTGAAACGAGCCGTCACTGTGACGATAGCCGGAACCATCGTGCTGTTATCCCCGAGATACGCCTCCAGTGTCCAGATCGTCCCGGTCAAGGGAAGGGAATGCGTTCCATCGCCTGGCCTGGGAGTGGATGTTGATACCGTCGTAAAATGCGATATTTCCTCGGTTGTCGGTGGCACTGTGGACTGCCGGTCCGGTTGACCAGCCTGCTGCTGCGGAATAATGCAGCCGGCCAGAAGAACGAGGATGAGAATTCCCGGAAAGAGCCACAGGAACGGAGTACTCCTCTTGCCCACCAAGATACTGAGGCGTATCACCATGGGACTATATCATTCTGACCCCTGCTCCGGAAGGATCACAATTGCCAGAATCCATGAAGGCCGTTCGCACAGCTATCCCGGAACGGGTGATATCATATTTATCTTATAATAATACTTGTAGTATATACTTTGTTTTATTTTGTTTGTTTTGTTTATTTTGTGGCGTGGTTCTACACTTTGTCTGTTCTGATTGCGAAGACCCGGCCTGTCTTTCGTTCACGAGTGGTTAGCCAACCCTCTACTTATACTCCTTATGTGTGTACGACACATTCTCACACTCGCCGCCCTTCGCAACGACGTAGTACCATTCATAAAGCGACTTGATTGTACCGAACTGTTCGTAACGGCGCATGGAGAAGAATGTCCTCATCCGGTTGTCAAATTTGATCTTCCCCTGTTTGATCATCCGCCGGGGTATCTCCAGGTCGTCCCCGGCATCGATGCAGGCATACATGCCGGCCTTCATGAAGGCATCCATCCGGAAAGCAGTGTTGCACCCGAGGGTGTAG
>JAJRBS010000010.1 GCA_028679325.1 Methanoregulaceae archaeon
TTACCGAGCAGAAGAGGCTGGATCTCGCGATACGGGAAAGCGAAAATCGGTTCAAGCGCCTCTTTGAAGACTCTCCCCTCCCCTTGTGGGAGGAAGACTATTCGGACGTGAAGGGATTCCTGAAAGACCTGAAAAGAGCAGGGATCAGTGACCTTCGGAGCCATTTCTCGAACAATCCTGCCGATCTCCGGAAGGCAGTGGATCTGATAAGGGTCAAGGATGTCAACCAGGCTACGGTTAATCTCCACAATGCCGGGAGCAAGGATGCCTTCCTGAAGGAAATCCCTACTGTCTTCACGCCCGAGAGCTTTGCCATCTTCAGCGAAGAGTTCCTGGCCCTTGATGCCGGCGAGAGGGTTTTTGAATCGGAGATACGGGCGAAGACCCTGGGGGGTAGGGAGATAGTCCTCATCATCAGGCTCTCCCTTGTCGAGGGGTCTGAGGAGAGCTGGGAGAGGGTGATCGTGAGCATGACGGATATCACGGAGCGGAAGAAGATGGAGCAGGAACTGCAGAAGAGCAAGGATCTCTTCCAGTACATCGCCTCTTTCACCCAGGAAAACCCGTCCCCGATTCTCGAGGTAAAGGATGACGGTTCGGTCGCGTTTGCGAACATCGCCGCCGGTCTGGCCCTGCGGAGGAGAGGGATGACGGATGATCCGGCCCAGTTCTTCCCCCAGGACATGGATGGCATCCTTGAAGAACTGAGGCAGGGAAGCAATGGGTTCTTCTACCGGACTGTCTCCATCGGCGAATCGCTCTTCGGGGAGTCCCTTTATCTGTCCCCTGAGACGAAGACCTTAAGGCTCTACGCCCAGGAGATAACCGGTCCCCGGAAGGAGGGACTGTGATGAATGTTGGCCAGGATGCGAACAGAGAATTCTGGTCAGATCGGAATTTATTTATTTTCAGCCGACAGTTACCATGCGATCGGTCAACCACGTGGTTGGTGGCAAGCGATCAGGATGTCCAGGTAATGAGGAAATTCGTGACATGACGCCGGAAGACAAGACGATCGAGATACTCCTTGTCGAGGATAACCCGGGAGATGTCCGCCTCATCAGTGAGGGCCTGATAGGCAGCCGGATCGCCAACAATATCAGCGTCGTACAGGACGGGGAAGAGGCTGGCGATTTTCTCTTCAAGCGGGGCAGATACAAGGATGCCCCGACACCGGATATCATCCTCCTTGATCTCAACCTGCCGAAGAAAGACGGACGGAAACTGCTTGCCGAGATCAAGCAGGACGATAAGCTCCAGCAGATACCCGTGGTCGTGTTGACGTCATCGAGTGCAGAAGGTGACATCAGCATGGCCTACCAGCTGCATGCCAACAGTTACCTCCAGAAACCCCTTGATCTCACCGAGTTTATGGCTATGATCCAGTCCTTTGAACAATACTGGCTGACCAGGGTAATCCTGCCCGTAAAATCTACCTGATAGAGTTTAATCTGTGATAAAAGGAAATCCCTGCCTTTCTCCAAGGACAAAAGATGAGCCCGGGCCGGTGCCCGGAGAATGTCACACTTCTTTGCTGTATTTTTCCGGATCGCTGTCGAACTTTTTCTTGCATCCCGGTGCACAGAAATAATAGTTCTTTCCTTTATACTCGCTTTTCAGTTTCGCGGTCTTCTCATCGACCGTCATTTTGCAGATAGGATCAATTGCCATCCTGTGTTCTCCGTAACCTCTCTTTCCTGGCTGGCGGTATATATCTTTTGAGGAGGAGGGAGAGACTTACCACAGTTACGGAACTCGCGGCCATAGCCAGTGCGGCGAGTTCCGGCCTCATCGTATAACCGGTAAAGGGATACAGCACACCGGCTGCAACCGGTATCAGGGCGGCGTTGTAGGCAAAGGCCCAGAAGATGTTCTGTTTTATCCGGGACATCACCTTCCGGGAGAGCTGCACTGCCGCAACCGCATCGAGGAGGTCATCATTGATGAGAACGAGATCTCCGCTCTCTATCGCGACATCAGTCCCGCTCCCGATCGCTATACCGACGTCAGACCTTGCCAGAGCTGGTGCATCGTTGATACCGTCACCGACGAAAGCCACCACTCCCCCCGCACTCTGGAGATTGGCGACCTCCTGTGATTTTGCCTCAGGGAGCACCTCAGCGATAACCCGATCGATTCCCACCAGGCGCCCGACAGCCTCGGCTGTTCTCCGGTTATCCCCGGTTATCATGGCTACAGAGAGCCCCATCTTCTTCAGTTCCGCGACAGCATCCGGAGACGTCTCTTTGATGGTGTCGGCAATCGCAATGATTCCCGCCGGATTCCCGGCTATTGCTACAAGGACGGCGGTTTTTCCATCATTCTCAAGAGCCCTGATAATCTCTTCCGTTTCCCGCGGGAAAGTCACCCCCATCTCGGCCATAAAGGCGCGATTTCCGATGAGAATCTGCTCTCCCAGAACCCGGGCAGACACGCCTTTCCCGCCGAAACTTGAGAACTCTGTCGTCGCTTCTAGGACACAGTTGTCCTCCTTAGCCTTCTTCACAACAGCATCAGCAAGAGGGTGCGAGGCGTTCCTCTCCACGCTCGCCGCAAGACAGAGCAGGGTCTTCTCTTCGATATTGAGAGGTACAACATCGGTGACCGAGGGCTTTCCCCTCGTCAGTGTCCCTGTCTTGTCGAAGGCCACGGTCGTGAGGTGGTCTGCAACCTCCAGCGATTCTCCGTTCCTAATCAGGATACCGAGTTCCGCACCCCGGCCAACCCCGACGGTAACTGCCGTCGGTGTCGCAAGCCCCAGGGCACAGGGACAGGCAACTACCAGAACAGATATGAAAGCGGTCAGCGCAAAGAGGAGGTCTGCTCCTGCCACGGCATACCAGAGGATGAAGGTGGTGACGGCTATGATGATGATCACCGGGATGAAGTAGGCGACCGCGATATCGGCTATCCGCTGGACGGGCGGTTTTGAGGCCTGTGCCTCGTCGACGAGTCTGATGATCTGGGCAAGGACGGTATCTTTCCCGATCCGATCGGCCCGGAAGACGATGACGCCGTTGGTGTTCAGCGTGCCTCCCACGACCTTTGATCCCGCCGACTTGAAGACGGGGATTGGCTCCCCGGTTATCATCGATTCGTCCACATGACTCTCCCCCTCGATCACTTCTCCATCCACAGGGAGATTCTCACCTGGCCGGACGACAACGATGTCCCCGATCATCACGTCTTCGACCGGCACTTCCAATTCATTCCCATCACGACGGATTGTTGCTGTCTTGGGCCGCAGGCGTATCAGTTTCCGGATTGCTTCTGAAGTCCTTCCCTTGGCCCGGGCCTCGAGATAGCGGCCGAGGATAAGGAACGATGCCAGCATGATGGCCGTATCATAGAAGATGAAGGTCTCGTTCAGGACGATACCGAGGGTACCGAGGACGCTGGCGCCGAAGGCCACACCTGTTCCCATGGCATACATGACATCCATGTTGAGCGTCCGGTTCCGAAGAGCCATGAGAGCCGCCCGGAAGATGGGGAGAGCGACGTAGATGAAAACAGGAGTGGAGATGAGAAGGAGGATCCAGGAGAAGGTCTGCATCGGGATATCGGGCGGAAATAACATGAGGATGAACAGGGGGATGCTCACCGCAAATCCGATGGAGAAACGGCGGAATTTATCGGCGAGATCTTTCTCCCGGGCCCGCTCTTCAGCCTCGAGGGAGAGCTCTTCGGCGACTCCAAGATACTGGTACCCTGCATCATCGATCGCTGCCTTCATGTCATCCAGGCTGGTTACCGAAGAGTTGTAGGTCACATAGGCCTTTTCAGTGGCAAGGTTCACCCTGGCCTGAATGACCCCGGGAAGCGATGAGAGTGCCTTCTCGATAGTTTCGACACATGTGGCGCAAACCATCCCCCCGACTTTTAACACCACTTCCTGGTTGATAACCTCGTACCCGGCTTCCTTCACCACCTTTTCGATCTCCTGCAGGCTCACCCGATCGGGATCATATTCCACGCGGGCTGAATCGGTACCGAAATTGGCCTTTGCCGTGGTCCCTTTTCCGATTCCGGCAATTGCCTCCTCGATGGTCACACTGCAGGTTGCGCAGTGCATCCCGGCCAGTTTCAGATCGATGACTTTCTTTTCTCCCATATGCCGGTCTCCTGGTGTATATCCAGAACAGGGAGTATATATGATTTCGTTCCCTCTATGAGACGATCAGACCGGGGATTTATTCCCTCACCATCAAGTCTATCACATCAGAACAGCTACTTCCGGGTATGAAAGGACAATCGCCCCTTCGGGTGCTCCTGTTTTTTCTCGTGTTCATTCCCGGGATCTATCTCCTGTACAGCTTCGCTCTCTCTCCCGACCAATTCCCTCTCCTCTGGGGAGCGATTACCTCGCTGGTGATCGCCATCCTCGTATCCGTGGCCTTCAATATCGCGGATCAATGGGAGAAGGCGGTTATTCTCCGCCTTGGCCGTTTCCAGGGTCTTCGGGGACCGGGGCCCTTCTTCATTATCCCCCTGGCAGAGAGGGTTGCCTACTGGATCGACACGAGGATTATCACCACGACTTTCAAGGCGGAAAAGACCCTGACCAAGGATACGGTTCCCGTTGATGTCGAGGCCGTCCTTTTCTGGAAAGTGAAAGACTCGGAGAAGGCAGCTCTCGAGGTCGAGGATTACCAGTCATCGATCAGCTGGGCCTCGCAGACGGCTCTCCGCGAGGTCATCGGGAAGTCAAACCTCGCCGATATGCTCGAGGGACGGGAGAAGCTTGACGCCATACTCCAGAAGATCATCGATGCCCGGACAGAACAATGGGGCATCCACATCAGTTCGGTCGAGATTCGGGACATCATTATTCCGCAGCAGCTCCAGGACGCGATGTCGATGCAGGCCCAGGCCGAGAGGGAGAGGCAGGCCCGTGTCATCCTCGGTGATTCCGAACGGCAGGTCGCCGAGAAGTTCGAGGATGCGGCACGCACCTACCAGAACAATCCTGTCGCCCTCCATCTCCGGGCCATGAACATGCTCTATGAAGGCCTCAAAGTCAAGGACAATACGGTCATGGTCCTTGTCCCGGCGTCAATCCTTGATACGATGAACCTGGGGGGAACCACCGGATTGACGTCACTTGCAAAAACGATGATCATGGAGCAGAAGATGAAAGGATCACCGGAAAAGGGAGAGGAACAGAGTTCTTCTCCGGAAAAGGCCAAGGAAAAGGAGAAGCCTCCTGAATATTGAAAGACGGGAGAGGGGATCTGATGGTCACAGTGAAAGGAAGATAGAATAGGTCACTAGATTGAAAACCGTCAGTATCAAACCCGGCTTCATGAACTCGAAAAAACTCAGACTATATCCTTCTTTTTCTGCATTCTGGACGACGATGACATTACTCGCAGCCCCCAGGATGGTCAGGTTGCCGGCAATCGTGCTTCCGGCAGCAAGAGCGAGAACCTCCGGAACAGGTGTCCCCTGCTGAATGATCAGGGGCTGAAACAGGGCCACAAATGGAACATTGGAAATGAACTGGCTGACCAGGACAGCCAGTGTCATGATCAGCGGGATAGAGTGAAGTGCAGAGTAGTCGATGACCGACTGGAAGACCCCTGTATCATAAACGCTCTGCATCAGCACAAACATCGAGGCAAAGAAGATCAGAGTATACCAGTCTACCTTTCTGATGAGGTCCGTTCTCCGGGGACTCAGGATCAGGAGCGGAGCCGCTGCTGCCAGGGCAATAACTGTGATGGGGAGGGGATTTCCCCCCAAAAATCCGGACAGGATCCGCACTGTAACGAAAAGGACAACAATAATCAGTGAGATCTTTGCCAGCCTGGCGAGAGAGGGATCTCTCACCGGTTCCTCAACTTCTGTTGGCGGAGGTGCTGGTTTTTCCGGGTAGAAGTACCTGATGATCCACCATGCGGCGACCAGGTTGATAACCGTCGGAATGCCCAGATAGACGAGAAAGGGAATGAATGCATTGCCCAGGTCTGCATAGGACGCGACGAGTAGATTCTGGGGATTCCCAATCGGTGTGGCGACACTCCCCAGGGTAATAGCAAAGCAGAGGGCCAGAAGAACCGCCCTTCGGTCAAGGCCCCACTTCCCCGCCCAGTACAGGACCAGGGGTGTACCGATCACCGCCATGGTATCATTCATGAGAACTGCCGAAAAGAGGCCCATGCTGCAGATAAGAATGAGGAGAAACTGGTCCTGATTTTTTGCGAATGAAAAGAGCCGGCAGGAAACCCTGTTCAGGTACCCGCTCTCGCTGACCGCTGCTCCGACGACAAACATGCCAAAGAGAAAGATCATCACTCCGGGATCTATCGCGTCGACTGCAGATGAAAAGGAAATTTGTCCTGTCAGGAGCACAACAAGTGCGCCTCCCAGCATGATCTGCCAGATCCTGATCCGGAACCTTCCCACCTGCCTGACGGCAATCAGGATAAAGACAACAGCAAGAACAATGAGGGGAACGATCACAGGGAACGAACTCCAGAGTGACGACGAGCGGTCACCTGTCCTTTCCTTTCTTCCAGTGAAGGAGTATTCCCTGGTCCATCTGTTCAAAATGATGCAGGGAGAGCCGGGGAAAGACTGACTCGTTTATGAATCCTTCACCGTCAGCAAGGGTCGGGGCTGTGCTTCCCCCGATGATCATGTTCCCGACAAAACAGGTCATCTCGTCAACGAGTCCCTCTTCGAAGAGACCCCAGATCAGGGTACCTCCCCCCTCCACCATCAGCCGACGGATCCCCTGTTCGGAAAGGAGGGAGAGAAAAAGGGTGAGGTCAACCCGGTCTTTACCAGAAGTAACGATTGATGCGAAAGGTTCCAGTTTTTTTCTCCGGACTGTGTCTGCCTTTTCAGAACAGGAGATAATCCGCAATCCTTCCCCCTTGTGCAGGATTGACGCATCTGGAGGCGTACGGAGGGCGCTGTCCACTACGATGCGGATGGGGTGTTCGGGAAGCCCCTGCTTCGTCCTCTTAGCCCGGAGCTCAGGGGACTTGATGGTAAGGGACGGATCGTCCGCGAGGACGGTCCCGATCCCAACCATGATCGCGTCAGATTCGCTCTTCAACCGATCAACGCGGGCAAAGTCCGCAGCACCGGATATTTTCACCTGCCGGCGTTCACGTGTGGAGAGCTTCCCATCGGCACTCATGGCAACATTGACATGGACGCGGGGGCGCATGAGAGTGATTTGACCGGCACGCTCTTGAAGATTGCCGGTTTTTTCACGGGACTGGTTTCAGGGACTTCCTGGCGCTGATCCCCATTCCCCGGACCCGATAGTGACGATGTAATAGAGCCCGAATCCGATGAGAAAAAGTCCGCAAAGGCCAAGGATCCAGCGATAATGGGTTTCATCGAGAACGAACCTGCCCCGGTGGATGCTGGCAGAGACGAGAGTGAGCCACGCGAGATCTGCTCCCCAGTGGCCAAGGATAAAGGCGATGGCCAGGATGAGTCCTCCCTGGTATGCACCGATGAGAAGGGCGCTTCCTACCGTGAACCACCAGATCCAGAAGTAGGGATTTGAGATGCTGGTAAGGATCCCTGCCAGAAAGGGCCGGGGAGATACCGATGGCGTTTCGGAAAAGGACAGGTTCGCTGTCCGGGCTCCCCGGATGGTCAGGGCGCCGAAAACTACCAGGGCGACCCCGCCGACCGCAGCGATGATCACCGAGTAGGCGCTGACTGCGACACTTAACCCGGTGATGATGACGATCACCATAAGGAGCTCGACAAACGCATGGCCAAGTGTTACCCGGGGCCCCATGCTCCAGCCTCCGGCAAGTGAACTGTTGATGGTGGCAATCAGGGTCGGCCCGGGGGCAAGGGCTCCGGTCAGCCCGATAATAAAACCGAGGCCCAGCATGCCGAGCGTCTCCTGGATCATGATGACAAAGGATCGATAAAGGGAGAAGATTTTGTCCGGTGGACGCTCGCGCCATGGTTATTGGCCTTCGTCCGCAGGATCCGGCAAGGAACATCCCCGAGAATGTCTTTTGTCTCACTCTCGAGGTCCAGGCATCCGGCATCCGTTATAGCAAAGACCACAGGACCAAAGGAACTCATCCCGGCGCAGGGAACTCCCGCTTCTTTCAGACCTGCGATCAGGGCAGGAATGAGAGGGGGCTGCCGGGCGATCTCAAGCCTCTTGAACCCGAGCTCCTGTATCCGGTTCACTGCCGTGCCGAAGAGCTCGATGTCCTTCTCAACAATCCCCGGGATCATCCGCATCACTACCTCGTGACATGTCTCCCGGACCTCCCCGATCGGGACCGGACAGGATTCACGGAAAAACTCCTCTTCCAGGTTGCCGCTGACAAGCCGGTCAAGAGAAGGGACAATGATATGGATCTGCCAGTCATCGGGAAAAGGGTGGCGGGCTATAACCGGTGCCGGGTTTAGCCCCGCAGATGTTGAAGACGGACGGAAATCCTTTTTTTCCCCGTGCGCCCCAAAGGCATGCCCGCCATCGAGAATGAACCCGCCATATTCGAAAGCAGCTGTTCCGATCCCCGATGTGCCACCCCTCCCGACGATCTTTGCCAGTTCGCCTGCCTTCGCTGAAAGACCGTGAAGCTCGCAGATCGCCCTGGCCACGGTCAGAGAAAGGGCGGTTCCGCTCCCGAGGCCGACGTGCCCGGGCGGTGTTGTATGGATGACGATCTGGGCTCCGCCACGGAGCCCGAAACGGGAGATGACCGCTTCCGCTGCTCTTTTCGCACGAGCATTCGACTCATCATCGCCTCCGAGAACGGTAAGACTCCCGGTCCTGCAGGCTTCGATGACCGTCCGGGGATGATCAAGGGCGATGCCGATCCCCCCGTCGACACGACCGAGCGTCCCGTTCAGGTCGATGAGACCAAGGTGGAGCCGCGAGGGGGATTCGATGACAACCCGTTGTTCTCCGGTAAACGATGAAGCAGGAAAAAATTCCTCTATGAACATCAGAGGCTCTCTGGCCCGTATGATCTTGTAGCTCCGGAAAAGGAAGGGGCCGGACCTGTTCCCGAGCCCCAGCGAGATGATATTATCCGATTCCCGGACTCCGATTTTCAGGATCTCCCGCCTCGACTCAATGGCATGTTTCTTCAGGATCTTCCCGATGGGAGTATCAGCCCTCATCAGGTCATCCTTAAAACCGGGCTCAAGGCGGAGGAGGGGGGTATACGAGACGGCGTAAACGAGAGCCTCCCCGGTCCGGCTGTTTTTCAGCACCACTGTCCGATGGTTGACCATCTCGGTGGTCCCGATTTCCAGGGCAGAGGCAACATCTTTTCCCGGTGTGGCCACAACCTGGGAAAGAGTGGTGACTGAGACTTCATCGCCGGATATCGCCTCAAGAAGGGTAGTAACGGACCCGTCTGTCAGGAGAAGGATGGTCTGGAGAGGTGAGAGATACCCGGTCTCTTTCTCGATCTCCCTGATCCTCTCCCTGAGGGGGCCCGCCGTCAAGAAAACTCACACTCCGGATCTGTACCTGCCCAATAACCGCACACCCTTATCTTCCTTGTGGATTATTCCCCCTATCCCGGGCAAAAAGACTAATTTCCCGTCATGCCAATACTACAGGAAAAATCCTAGCAGAGGAACATGACATGGGAATTTTTGATAAACTGACAGGGAACAAGAATGCGCAGCTGACCCCAAAAACGGCGCTCGTCGTATCGGCAATAACCGTTATTGCGGCAGATGGCGTGCTTGACGAACAGGAACTCTATGACCTTCAGAAGATCGTCCGCGGCGATAAGGCCTCTGTCGATACTGCCATCAAGGTGATGCAGGGCAACCAGCTCCCGGAGATCATGACTCTCGTGGCAGCCACCCTCAACGAAAAACAGCGGATGACGGCACTTGCAATCCTCCTCGACCTTGCTATGGCCGATGGGATTCTCGCAGGGAACGAGCAGAAGATCCTTCAGATGTACATGGAGAAGTTTGGCATATCCGAGACCGCCGTCAAGCCGATCGTTGATGCCATCGCCCTGAAGAACGACTTTTCGGTCTTCTCCTGAATTATAATCCTTTTTTCTATTCGGTGCTTTTGCATGGGGGAAGTCGAATTGCACCTGTTTTTCCGACACTCCATCTCTCAAAACAGCCTGAATGATATACCATAACCCTAAGGGGGGAACCGTCGCGGAATTTCCGGACCTGGTCATCGAATTTTTTTCTGACAGGCCGAAGATTCCTCGTCGAAAAGTACAGGCTCATCGTCTCAAGAAAGGAGATCTCCTGCAATAGCACCCTGTCTTCGAACACTTTTATTTCACCGGCAATGTGGAGAGCCTCATCCCGTGTGATATCGGCATGGTAGGTGCCATGCTGATCAAGGCCGCTGATCTGGCGCCAGTCCGACACCCCCTTCTCATCAGGTTCCCGGTGCAGCATGTAAGGGTAGGTCCTGCAGATTCCGGGGCGTTCGCTGTAGATTTGACATTTCCCGCCCTCAAAGAACCAACAGGAGCCACTCTGGTCATTCTTTGATCGGATGGTGTACCCCGAGACATAAAGCACTCCATTCTGGTCACTGGTATCGTACACCGGTGGAGGCTCAAGCGCCGAGGGAGCGGTTGCCCGGATCTTCTCGGCTTCATCGGGAAACAGGAAAACGTGCCCGTTGAAACGGCGGGTGCAGCACCGCCCACAGAGGTCGCAGGTGAACCCGACCTCCCTGATGATCTCTGTCAGTTCATCCAAGGGAAAGGCCTCGAGCGCGGCTCGCTCTTTTTGAAGGGAGACGATGCGGTTCTGAAACAGAGATATGCCGGAGGAGGGCATTGTACTTAGATAGGATACCAAGAAGAAAAACATCGGTATCGTATCCCTGACACATTCGCAGGAACACGAAAGAATCCCGTTCAATTCGAAGGGAGAATGCGATCATGAAAAGTTTGACGATGCAACAGGAACGGGGAAGAAAATAGATTCATCCTGACTGAAAAAACAAGGTACTAAGACAGGCACTTTTCCGCTACAGTACGGAATAAGTGTTGAAATTTCCATATCCAGGAGGAGGGTGATACGCGGTGAAGAGAACAATGGGACGAGCTCTTGCGATTATTCTCCTGGTCGCGCTCTTTTTCGGAATTTTTTTCTTTTTTTTCGGGTCAAATGACCCGGAATTACTGTCAGATGACCTTCCCGTCTATACCTATGAGATTGTCCGCACCTACCCCCACGACAGGACTGCGTTCACCGAGGGTCTTGTTTTTTCTGACGGAGCCCTCATCGAGGGAACAGGACTCACCGGGAGATCCACTCTCCGAATGGTCCGTCTTGAGACAGGGGAGATTATCACGCTGCAAAAACTCCCGGACGAGTATTTCGGTGAAGGGGTCACGGTATCTGGCGACACGATCTTCCAGTTGACGGAACAGGCCGGAATTGGTTTCCTGTACGATCGCAATACCCTTGAAACAAGAGGTACTTTCCCGTGTCCCACTCCTGGTTGGGGGCTGACATATGACGGACAGCATCTCATCGCGAGCGATGGTTCCGATCGACTCACCTTCATCGATCCCGCGAACTTCAGGCCTTTACACCAGATCGAGGTCCGGGCGGGGGGGGTACCTGTTCGGAATCTGAATGAGCTGGAATACATCGAGGGGGAGATATATGCCAATGTCTGGCCGACTGACCGGATCGCTCGGATCTCACCCCGGACCGGTGAAGTGACAGGGTGGATCGATCTCGAAGGCATTCTGTCGCCGTCAGATCGGAAGGCAGTGGGATTATCGGAGATTGCGGGCAAAGAAGGAAATTTCTCTTCCTCCTGGACCTGCCTCAATGGAATAGCCTACGATCCGGAGGGCAAACGTCTGTTCGTGACCGGTAAATTCTGGCCCACGCTCTACGAGATCCAGCTCACGCTTTCCCCCGACACTCCTCCCGATTAATCCGACCTCCGACACCGTCGTTGACTGGTATCTGGTCAGAGTCTCATGCGGACTCTCCAGCGGGCAAAACGAATCCCGGGGTCATGCTTTAAATAAAATCCCGCCAATCAGTCTGCCATGCCAAGGGAGGATGCGGACCTTCTCCCGCCTTCGGTCCAGCGGAAAATTCCCGCACCACGTAAAAATCCTTCCCCGAAGCCTTTTGCACTGCTCATCAGGAGTTACTTCCCGCTTGTCTTTTGTCCGCTAAAGCCGGGTCTTCCTTCCCCTTTTATACCGGATGAGATTCCTTTGGAAAATCGGATTTTGCCTGCCCCTTCAGTCGTGGAGGAGTAGGCAGTGGATCCCCGTACCCTTCGTCATATCCTGAGGGTTGAGGGCCTGACACCGTTTACCGGCTGTGCCATCCTCATCGGCCTGGCGGTGACCATCTGGGAAGTCGGCTTTGCCAGCGCTGACTGGTGGTTGTTTGTCATAGCCGTCATTGCCGCAGTCCTGATCCACATAGATGCCCACATCTGGAACGATATTATGGACCTCGAGATTGACAGGAGGGAGAAGAGCAGGGAGACGAGACGCGACAGGCCACTGGTGTTTGGGTGGGCGACGATTGCCGAGTACAGGGCTTTGTCCGCTGCCGTCACCTGCATCGCTATCATCCTTGCCGTCTACCTTACGATTTACCGGGTGTTCATCCCTGTGCTGTTTGCCATCGGATTTTTCTTCGATTATGGATACAATCACCCCCGTTTCGCTCTCGGCCATCGTCCATTTACAGAGTTCTACATATTTCCCTGGCTTGTCGTGGCTGTTACGGTGACAATTGTCTACGCAGCGACAGGAATTCTATCCATTCTCGCCTTTATCCTCTCGCTTCTGCATGGGATGACGGTGACCTGCTTCGCCGTATCCATGATGCGGCGGGATGCACCGTCTGACAAGCTCGGCAACAAGTGTACGTCCTCGGTGAAATATCCGGGGATCCCCCACGCAACGATCTATGGTATCGGGACCATGCTTGTTGCGTTGGCCATGATCTATCCCCTGTCATTGATCCTCGGAAGCATGCTTTTGGCATACCTTCTCTGCCTGACTACGGCTGTCATCGCCGCTATTAACACCGTCCTTGGGGCCAAGATCGACCAGCTCTGCACACGGGCACTTTACTCGGTCTTTCCGGATTTCGAGGCTGAGGCGAACACGCTGATGCTCCGGCAGGTCGGTGCGTCCATGGTCCATGCCGTTCTGATCATGGTCATCCTACTCGCTTTCGGAGGAATCATTTGAAAGTCGCAATCGCCGGTTCTGGAATAGCCGGGGCGTACCTGGCCCGGATCCTGGCAGAGAAGGGCATATTCGCGGATGTGTATGATGATCTGTCTCACGACACCTCCTGCGGTTATCGGTCCTGCGGCTGGGGGGCCCCTCTCGGCATCGACAAGTACCTCAGTTATGCTGGACTCGACATGGACGATTACCTCCTTGAAAGAATGTCTCCCATGAATTTTGACGGGCTTACGGCCAGGACGCCCCTCTGCACCATCCACAAGCCCCGACTCCTGAGAGACCTCAATTCTGGCCTGGAGGTCCGAAAGAAGAAAATAGAGGAGAGTGATCTCCCTGCCTATGACATCGTCGTCGATGCAACAGGGATCTCCCGGAGTCTCCTCCCGCCCTGCAGGTCCGATCTTACCCTGCCGACCCTTCAGTACCGGGTAAGGGCTGAGGCTGAGGGTGGCGATCGACTGGAAGCCGGAGTCCATGGGAACAGGATTCCTGCTCTCGGTTACGTTTGGATATTTCCTCTTGACAAGGGCCATTACCACATTGGTATCGGGTGTCTCGGGCTGGCTCAAATGGACGAATTTCTGGAAGATTTCTGCCAGGAGATGTCAGGGAGATTTCATTTCACGATACTCTGCAGCTGCCGGGGAACCGTCCGTGTGGCATCTCCTTCCTATTCAACCCCTTTCATCGTTTCCCGGGGAACAGTCGATGGAAGATCACAGACAGTGGTCGGGGTTGGAGAGTCCATCGGAACGGTCTCGCCGTTTACCGGCGAGGGCATTGTCTATTCCCTTGAATGCGCCCGGATCCTCGCAGATTCCTGGCCGGACTTTGAAGGCTATTCACGAAAGGTGCTTTCCCGATTCTCCTGGATGAAAAAAGAGAGAGAAACGATCGACTTCCTCCTGTCGCAGGTAGGAAAAGGGCGGCCGAGGTTTCGCGACCGATGGAGGTTCTACCGCAACGCCCACCGGTCAGGAATCAGGCTCCCGCTGCTCGAGGCCTTCAGGAGAATGGGAAGCCTGTCGATGTGGGTGGAAGGACCGGAAAAATGAGGCGGGATTGAGGGGATGGAAGAAGATTCTTCCACCACTCATTCAATGAGACTATTTGAACGTGTACCGATGCAGGGAGTTTTTCGATCATATCCATCTGATGACCCTTTGAAAATCTCCCGACCGGTGCGAACCGAATAAACAATATTCTTCCCGACCAGAACATGGCATGAGACAATGCCGGATAATTTCGATCCTCTCCCTGTTGCGAAGGGACCGCAGACCCTTTACCTTCTTCCCGGGATGGCAAACCGTCATGGACTGATAACAGGAGCAACGGGGACAGGAAAAACCGTTACCCTGCGGGTTCTGGCTGAAAATTTCTCTAAAATAGGTGTCCCTGTCTTCATGGCAGATATCAAGGGGGATCTTTCCGGGATGGTTCAGCCGGGTGGGGATAACCAGAAGATTGTTGAGAGAGCCGCTGAGCTCGGCCTGCCCGGGATTGCACCGGAGGGTTATCCTCTTACTTTCTGGGATGTGTACGGGGCAGCAGGTCTCCCGGTGCGAACGACCATCTCTGAGATGGGACCCCTCCTGCTCTCCCGAATCATGGACCTGAACGATATCCAGACCGACGTTCTGACCATTCTCTTCAAGATAGCCGATGACCAGGGCCTCCTGCTCCTGGACTTAAAGGATCTCACGGCAATGGCCCGCTACTGCGGAGACCATGCGAAGGAACTGAAGACCCAGTACGGGAATATCTCCCCGGCCAGCATCGGCGCCATCCAGAGGAGCCTGCTGACTCTCGGACAACAGGGGATGGATCCCCTATTCGGGGAACCTGCCCTGAAAGTCACGGACTTCGTCAGGACCGATACTTCGGGGCGGGGGGTGGTGAATATCCTTGCAGCCGATCGCCTGATGGAATCGCCGAAAGTTTATGCGACTCTCCTCCTCTGGATCCTTTCGGAGCTCTTCGAACAGTTTCCCGAGGTGGGGGACCCCCCGAAGCCAAAACTGGTGTTCTTCTTTGATGAAGCGCACCTGCTCTTCCAGGACATGCCAAAGACACTCGAAGAGAAGATAGTCCAGGTTGTCCGTCTGATACGATCGAAAGGAATCGGTGTCTATTTCGTCACCCAGAATCCCCTCGATCTCCCGGACCCGGTCCTCGGCCAGCTGGGAAACAGGGTCCACCATGCCCTCCGTGCCTTCACCCCCAGGGATCAGAAAATGGTGACGGGGGCGGCCGAGACGCTGAGGCCGAATCCTGCCTTTGATACCTCAACGGCGATCACCGATCTCAGGATCGGAGAAGCCCTCGTCTCTCTGCTGGATGCAAAAGGCAGCCCGGCCATTGTCGAGAGAGCTCTCATCTATCCCCCTCACAGCCGTATGACGCCCCTCACTGCCCCTGAACGTGATCAGGTCATCAGGAATTCCCCTTTCCAGGCGCAGTATACGCAGGTCGTCGACCGTGAATCAGCATACGAAATCCTGAAGAGCAAAGCGGAGATGTCGGAGGTTCAAAAAGCGGCCGGAGAACGACCGAAAAGTTCCCGGAAAACCTCTTCCCCGGCCAGAGGTGACGTGGTCGGATCGGTTGCGAAGAGTGCAGCCCGTGCTATCGGGAGCCAGATTGGGAGGGAGATCATCAGGGGAATGCTCGGATCCCTCTCAGGAACACGGAAAAAATGATACTTGGCCGGATAATCACAACGGCCAAGCCATAATACTCAAGGATCCCATATACAAACCAGGTGTTTTTC
>JAJRBS010000092.1 GCA_028679325.1 Methanoregulaceae archaeon
CAGCGACGGCACTGCGGATTGCCTGGTTCAGCGGGGTATAGTGCATCGACCGGGCATCTATCCGGATCGGGTCCATTGCTCAGGCCCCCACCGGTTTCACATCGAGGACCTGCATGATCCCCTCGTCTAACATGTAGCCCCGGAGCCGATCGCGGTTGCCCCGGAGACTCTCGATGCTGTTGATGCCGGCGGCACCCATCAGTTCCGAGAGCTCGAGCGTCCAGGCATGGATGAGGTTGACAACGTTGGCCGATGCCACCGAAGGGTCAAGGCGGGCAACGAGATCAGGGCGCTGGGTGGCTATTCCCCAGGGGCAGAGGCCCCGGTAACATGTGCCACAGACCCTGCATCCCATGGCCACCAGCGCGGCGGTCCCGATATACACGGCATCGGCCCCGAGAGCTATGACCTTGGCAACGTCAGCACTCTCCCGAATCCCCCCGCTTGCGATGAGGGAGACCTCGTTTCGTATGCCCTGGGAGCGGAGTTTTGCATCCACGCTGGCAATGGCGGCCTCGATCGGGATGCCCACGTGGTCGCGGAAGACCCGGGGTGCAGCACCGGTCCCTCCCCGGAACCCATCGATAACCACGGCGTCGGCTGAGGACCGGGCGATACCGGCAGCGATGGCCGCCGAGTTGTGGACCGCGGCGATCTTCACGAACACCGGCTTCTTCCACTCCGTGGCCTCCTTCAGGCTCCGCACCAGCTGTTTCAAGTCCTCGATGCTGTAGATGTCGTGGTGGGGTGCCGGGCTGATAGCGTCGCTTCCCTCAGGGATCATTCGTGTGCAGGAGACGTCGGCACAGACCTTCTCTCCAGGAAGGTGGCCGCCGATCCCCGGTTTTGCGCCCTGCCCTATCTTGATCTCGATGGCTGCACCGCGCTCGAGATAGTTAATGTCCACGCCGAACCTTCCCGAAGCAACCTGGACAATAATGTGCTCCTGGTAGGGATACAATGACTCGTGTAGGCCTCCCTCTCCGGTTCCCATAAAGGTCCCGAGCTCGGTCACTGCCCGTGCGAGCGATTTCTGGGCGTTCAGACTGATGGCCCCGTAACTCATGTGGCCGATCATGATGGGTGTCTCGAGCATCAGGTTCGGCGACAACCGTGTCTCGAGTATCGTTTCTCCATCCTTTTTCGAAAACTCGATTCGCGAGGGTTTCTTCCCGATATAGGTCCGGAGTTCCATCGGCTCCCGGAGAGGATCGATACTCGGGTTTGTGACCTGGCAGGCATCGAGCACCAGGCGGTCAAAGATGATCGGGTACTCCTGGGCGTTCCCCATCCCGGAGAGGATGATCCTGCCGGTCCGGGCCTGGTTGTAGATGGATTCCCTGACAACGGGGGTCCAGAGGGGATGACTGCGGTAGTCGACAGGGCGTTCGACGAGGCTGATGGCATCGCGGGGGCACATGGCGATACACCGGTGACAGGCAACGCAGACCCGCGAATTGACATGGATACTCCCTCCTTCCTGCCGGAAGACCCCGTAAGGGCAGTTCTCGATACACCGTCCGCAGAGCATGCACTGCTCATGGTCGACGCCGATCCGGTACCGTAGCGGAACGCTCCCGATGCTCATCCGACCACCCTGCCGACCACCGGTTCACCGGCCCGGGGCATGGTGACCTTCCCGACCTCCGGTTCCATGGTCCGGATGGCAGCCTCTTCGCTCGAGATGAAGAGCCGATCTCCGCACTCCCCGGAGACCAGGGGGCGGAGCTTGATCCGGTCGGTGAAACCGACCATGCTCTCCCGGTTGGCGACCACGATGGCAAAAGGACCGTTCATCAGGGCCGGTCCGTAGGCGAGTCGTATGGCCCGGTTTATTACAGCCTGTTTCTCGGGCATCTGGTCAATCTCATCCCAGAACGGGGGGGCCAGGGCATGAACGGCTGTCTCCATGGATAACCCGTGCCTCCTGACCAGAAGATCGAAGAGGTAGGCCACCACTTCCGTATCGGTGAACATGGAGCAGCGGTACCCATAGCTCTCGATATAGCGCCGGTTTGTGCCATACGAGGTGATCTCCCCGTTATGGACAACGCTCCAGTTCAAGAGGTTGAAGGGATGGGCCCCTCCCCACCACCCCGGAGTGTTGGTAGGGTAGCGATTATGGCCAAGCCAGAGATAACCCGTGTAGTCCTGGATCCGGTAAAAGTCTGCCACGTCTTCCGGCCATCCTGAGGCTTTGAAGACCGCCAGGTCCTTTCCGGAGGCATAGATCAGAGCGCCCGGTATACTGGAATTGACCTTCATGACCAGGTGGGTCACCACGTCGTCTTCCGGTGTCGTGCTGCGGGGCATGAGGTGCGGATCGGGCCTGAAGAAGAATCGCCAGGGGATATGCATCTTCCGGATATTTGCCTGCTCGTAGGTCGGCACTGCTTCCTGGTGCTCGATGGTCCCCCACTTTGACAGTTCTTCCTCTACAACGGGTTTCGTCTCGTGCAGGTTGTCGAAGAAGACGTGAATGGCATAGTAGTCCTTGAGATCAGGAAAAGCCCCATAAACCGCGTACCCGGCCCCCTCACCGCTTCCTCGCTCGTCCATCTGAGAAAGGGCGGCCCTGATTCCGGCCCCGTTCATCGTCCGGCGTGAGCGATCAATAACGCCGATAATTCCGCACATGATTATCCCAAAAGACTGATTGCAATGCTCCGGTCTGTAACTCTAGTGTATGATTCAACAAGATATAAATATAATTGGGTAGAAGCTATGTTCCATATGAGCAAAGACATCGTAGGGGAGATGCTGGACCGGATCGACGCTGATCTTGTCAAATTCCTGCGTCTCCAGTTCACTGATATCCAGGGGCAGCCCAAGAATGTCGCCATGCCCGTCGAACAGGCCGAGAAAGCGTTGACTGAGGGTATATGGTTCGATGGATCATCTATTGAAGGTTTTGCCAGGATCGAAGAGTCGGACATGCTCCTCAAGCCCGACCCTGCCACTTACACCATCCTTCCCTGGAGGCCTGTCGACACCCGTGTCGCACGGTTTATCTGCGATGTCTATACCTACGGAAACAAGCCTTTTGAAGGCGATCCCCGGTATGTCCTGAAGAGGACTCTTGCCGAAGCAAAGAAGATGGGGTTCACCTTTTCCACAGGTCCCGAACTCGAGTTCTTCCTCTTCAAGATGTGCAACGGGAGACCATCGATAGAATTCCAGGACTATGGCGGGTATTTCGACCTTGCACCGACCGATCTGGCAGAAGATGTCCGGCGGGACATTGTCATTGCCCTGACCCAGATGGGATTCGAGATCGAGGCCTCCCACCACGAGGTCGCCGAGAGCCAGCACGAGATCGACTTCAAGTACAGCGATGCTCTTGATACCGCCGACAAGGTGATCACCTTCAAGTTTGCGACCAAGTCGCTTGCGCTCCAGAAGAACCTGCATGCGACCTTCATGGCAAAACCGATTGCTGGAATAAACGGCAGTGGAATGCACACCCATGGATCCCTTGCCAAAAACGGCAAGAATGCGTTCTATGATCCCGATGGCCCGAGGCAGCTCTCGAAGATCGCTTACTACTATATCGGCGGCCTTCTGAAGCATGCAAAGGCCATCACCGGAATCGCCAACCCAACGATCAACTCCTACAAGAGACTGGTCCCCGGTTTCGAAGCACCCGTCTACATCTCATGGAGTGCCGCCAACCGTTCGGCTCTCGTCAGGGTGCCAGCTGCCCGTGGCAACAGTACCCGGGCTGAGTTCAGGAGTCCTGACCCCATGTGCAACCCGTACCTCACCTTCGCCGCCATGCTCGCGGCAGGTCTTGACGGGATCAAGAACAAGATCGAGCCCCCGGAGAGCACAGATACCAACATCTACCACCTCTCCGAAGCGGAAAGAAAGAAGATGGGAATCGAGACCCTGCCGGGAAGCCTCATCGAAGCCAACACCGAACTGAACAAAAACCCGGTCATCAGCAAGGCAATGGGTGCCCATGTTATGGAAGGCCTGAACTCTGTCGCCAGGCTCGAATCCGATGCCTATCGCCTGGCTGTCCATCCCTGGGAGCTCGACCGGTACCTGGCAACCTACTAAATTTTTTTTTATTTTAAACAGTAAAATATATCATCTCATGCTGGCAACTTCCTTCCAGTTATGACCTCGGAGATGTGTTTTGATAAAGAGAGAGAACCTGCCGATGCCCCCACATCTCCGTCCCGGAAACAGCCTGATACGAAGCGTACCCTTATGTGGCTCCCTATCCGGAGTGCAGGAATGGAAAATGATCCCCTCGGGATGGATGGGGAATCCCAACTTGATGAAGGGACCCGGAAAATATGAAACTCATCAAGGCCATCATCCGTGAAGAGCGCGTTCCCTTCGTGCAGAAAGCCCTTGCGGTCCATGGGATCTTCGGCATGACAGTCTACCCGGTCCAGGGCAGAGGGGATCAGGGCGGGATCCATCTCCAATACAGGAAGGGAATTCTCAACATAGACCTGCTCCCGAAGATTGCAATGGAGATTGCGATACGGGAAGACCTGGAGGATCTGGTAGTCACCACAATTCTCGATGCTGCCAGAACGGGAAAGCCCGGGGACGGGAAGATTTTTGTGCTCCCGATCAAAGGATCCCACCGGGTACGAACCGGCGAGGTGGAGGCCTGATATGTAAAATGATGTCGGTCCTCCCGAACCAATTTCTCTCCGCACAGTAGTACTGTGCATGCTCTGGTGACCAGGGGAAGATCCTGTATCCCCTGGTCCTTTCTCAGGAAATTTTTGAGAACATTTTGTTTTTACCAATTGATTATAGTAAAAATTATATACCATGGAAAGCAACTTCCTTCTATACAGGAGAACCTGTCATGGCACTTGATACAGGAACAACAGCATGGCTGCTGGCGGCCACGGCCATGGTCATGCTGATGACACCCGGAGTAGGATTTTTTTACGGTGGTCTTGTACGGCGGAAGAACTTCATAAACATGGTGGCCATAGCCTTTATTGTCTTCGCACTGGTCAGCCTCCAGTGGGTACTCTTCGGTTACTCGCTGGCCTTCGGGCCGGACGTTGGCGGGTTTATAGGTGACCTCTCCTACGCTGGTCTCGAGGGGATCGGCCTCGAAACCACTCCTGGAGGATACCCTGCTATCCTCTTCGTGGCCTTCCAGCTGACCTTTGCGGCTATTACGATGGCTATCGTGACCTCAGGGTTTGCAGAACGGGTGAAACTTTCGGCGTTCCTTATCTTCGCCCTCCTCTGGACGACACTGGTCTATGACCCTCTCGCCCACTGGGCATGGGGCGGGGGCTGGGCCTCGAGTATCGGTTCTCTCGACTTCGCCGGAGGGACGGTGGTCCACATCAGCTCCGGCTTTGCCGCCCTTGCGGTGGCCCTGGTGATAGGAAAGAGGGCCGGGTTCGGACAGTACCTCATGGAGCCCCATAACATCCCCATGACCCTGCTGGGAGCGGCACTCCTCTGGTTCGGCTGGTTCGGGTTCAACGCCGGCAGCGCCCTGGCCGCAAACGAGATCGCCGCGAACGCCTTCCTGGTCACAAACATTTCGGCCGCTGCCGGCGCGATGGCCTGGCTGGCCGCGAGCTGGTACAGGGGACGCCCGAGCTCGCTCGGCGTGGTGAGTGGAGCGGTTGCAGGGCTTGTCGCCATAACTCCTGCTGCCGGGTACGTCGGCGTCGGATCGGCCATCGTCATCGGCATCATAGGCGGTCTCGTCTGCTACGCAACCCTTCTCTTCAGGGTCAACAAGGGACTCGACGAGAGCCTCGATGCCTGGGCCATTCACGGCATGGGAGGTCTGTGGGGGGCAATAGCCACCGGGATATTTGCCACCGCTGCGATTGGCGGGTTTTCCGGGCTCCTGGAAGGAAACGTTGATCAGTTTATCGCAAACATCGTGGGTGCGCTGGCAGCCCTGGCCTATGCCTTCGTGGTCAGCCTGGCCCTGGCATGGATCGTTGACAAGGCTATCGGCCTCCGCGTATCCGAAGAA
>JAJRBS010000096.1 GCA_028679325.1 Methanoregulaceae archaeon
CCAGGCTCACCGCCGTTCCGATGAAGTTGATGATATTGAAGCTCCCGATGATCTGGTCCAGGAAGTTCGCGGACTTTTCCTGCCACGTCCATATCTTCTCCTGGACACCGAAACTCATCAGTGTTGTACGCATCATCTCCTCGTTGCCGGTCTCCTGGGTCCGGACCAGTACCTGGGTTGCCTTGTCATCGAGCCCGAAGACGTCCTCATATTCTTTCCGGGTGATAAAGGCACTCGAGTCGGCATCGTAGGAGTCCGAATTGATGATCCCCTTCACCCGGTACTGCCGGGTCACACCATTGTTGAAGGTGATGTCAATCACGTTGCCAACCTCCACGCCGCCAAGCGAGGGGATCACATCGAGAGTTTCATCCTCGTTCCCGGCCAGCCGGAAGCCGAGCACCACCTTGTCCCTGTCCGCATCCCCGAGATACTCGCCGGACGCCACCCGGGACCCGATCTTGAGCACGGCCTGATCATCATCAGGATTGATGGCATAGAGCGGCGAATTGACTGCATTTCCCTTGTAAACAGCCGTTGCCCCGGTAATATACCGCGGCGAGACCCCTGTCACCCCGGGTATCTGCTGGATCTTCTTCTGGAGCTCCCCCACCTTGTCAATAAAGACCTCGTTCTTCCGGGGTTCAATGACCAGGTTCCCGTAGCTGTAATCTATAGTCTGCTGGTTGAACAGGACGGCAACGCCGGTGATGATGGAAGGGAGAAAGATGAGGTTCACGAAGACCATGCCGATGATCAGGATGGTAAGGTAGAGGGTGCCCTTGTTCCCCCGTGCTATCGACCGCCGGGCAAAGAAGAAGGCAACCCTGGAGTCCTCAAGCATTGCCGGTTCCCTTTTTCCGGTGGATGAAGTACCAGTAACCAAATCCGCCGGCAAGAACGAGGAGGAAGAGGCCGGCGATCAAGCCGGTCCTGTCCTGGCTGTAGATGGTCAGGTGGAGATCCTGCCGCTCCTCTGCCGTGCCGTGGTCATCCTCATACAGGATGGTCAGGGTATAGGGAATTTCACCGGAACGATCGGCCTGGAGGTTGAAGGGGGCCGGTGCATCGTTGCCTGGTTCGATCTTTCCTACGAAAGCTTCCTTTGATCCCGGGACAGGGATCTCGATCCGTGCGCTCACCGATTTGGCGTCGTCTGTCCCGGTATTCTCGAGGCGGATGATCAGGCTGAACTGGTCTCCCTGCTGGATCCGGGCCGGGTCAGTGGTGATCTGGGAAATGGCAAGCTCGGCCTTTCCGCGGATATTTATTCCGAGGGTTTCAAGCTGGCGCTGATAGGAACCATCAGGTTCCTGGTAATCAAGAACGAGGCTGACCGGCTGGATCCCCAGGGGGGCTTTCCTGTCGGTGGCAAACTCCATGACCAGCGTGCGGTTCTCGCCCTGCCCGAGCCGGTCGATATGCAGGGTTCCCGGGGTCTTTGAAGACAGGGAGGTGGTCGATGAATTCACGGTGACCTGCAGATTGCTTGCCGGGAGTTGCCCGGTGTTTGTGACCACGACCGTGGCTATAAAGTTCTCACCGGGAATGACGCTTGCCGGCAGCTGCTTGGCAATGCTGATCTGTGGCTTCTTCTGGATCTGCACCTCGCTGTTGACGTTGACCGGGATAGGATACTTCAGGCTCTTTGCCTCGGTCACCCGGATCCAGACCTCGGGGAAGTAGATGCCGGGCTCGGGAGGGGCCCGGATGTGAAAGGATATGGGTATGGACTGGCCCGGGCCAAGCTCCCCGACCCGCTGATAACCCCCGCCGATGACCTCGATGCCCTTGCCAAAGAGGGTGATACTGTCGATGGGGGCATTGATGTCGACGCTGGTGGTTGTCGCCCCTGTATCATAGCCGTATGACTGGGTGAAGGTAGCCTGCTCGGCCGTATTCTTCACGATCACGTTGATGATCCCCTCTTCTCCAGGGATCATGACCGAGGGGGTGACCGTGTACTCGGTCACGATAACGGTGGGGATGCTCGCCGTGACAGGAAGGACAAGGAAAAATACAGCCAGGGCGAAGAGGAGGTAACAGGACGATGACAGGCGCATATGCTGTCCTTTCGTTGTTTTTCTCATGAAGGTATCGGCACAGGTACATCTTCACCCGCCAGGAGGTTTCTCCCCTCCGCCCGTCTTCTTCTCTTTCGGCTGTTTCACAGGTCCTCTCTTTCTCTTCTGCCACCACCGATAGCCGGGGTAAACGACGACCACGAGAATGATGATCGGGATGAGGGTGATGAGGATGACCAGCAGGCCGGCGGTGACTGCCAGGAAACCGGCAATGCCCTGATTAATGATGGAGACGAACGAGAGTCGCGCGACGCCTACCACCGGCTCGGGCTCCGCCAGGGAGACAGTGAGGGTAGTATATTCCACCCGGTTGTCGAGGTACTTCAGCCGCCCGTCGATATGGTCGATCTCAACCTGCACCCGCTCTATCTGGGCAGGGACCTCGAGTAGCTCGGAGACGTTCCCTGCTCCGTACGGTAAGAAGGGTGTGCCCAAGTCGAACCTAAGAGAAAAAAAGGGGTGCTTGAAAGAAGAATTGCTCTGATAGTCTGAATGATATCAGAACAGTTGTCAATTGATGCCACCTATGTTTTATGTGCAAGACCAGATGAAAACCATTTTTCTAACGAAGGTTAATCTTCAAAATGAAAACGAAAGGGATCCAGGCAGCTGATACAGGTCGGTGGATTCCAGTAAGGGTTACGAATAGGCATCGGTTCCCGTGGAGAGAACACCCGCCTTCATAGAAGAAAAGCCTTAAATATCGTTCGGTTCCACTCTGTACCAAGGTAAACTCATGCCTGCGACCTGTGATATACAAAACCACGGCGAGCAGGGCTTTTTCTTTTTCTTCTTTCGGTAGGGGATCTGCTCTTTTGCCAGGTCCCCTGTAACGGCGATAAAGAGTTTACCGGATGGTGTTTTGTCATGCGTGAATGCTCTGAGAGAGTCCTGATGATCATCGGGCCTGAGACCGGCCCACGTGCAGCGTATGCGATCAACAGCCCGGGCAGAGAGTCCCGGAAGATCCTGCGGGAGGGGTGGCGATGAAGCACGCTCCGGTGCTGTTGCTTCTCATGGTCATGGCCGGCGGGCTCCTCCTCGCCGGTTGCACACAGAACCAGGCGACGATCGCCCCGGCCCCGGTGGCAAAGATCGGGGTCGTGGCTTCCATGACCGGCCCGGCGAGTGCTACCGGCAAGGACATATGGCAGTCGGCCATGATCGCCGCCGATGAGATTAATGCCGACGGAGGCGTGTATGTCAAAGAGCTTGGCCGGAACGTCACCATCGAACTCGTGCAGGGGGACGACGAGTCCACCCGTGAAGGTGGCCAGAAGGCAGTCTCGAAACTGATCTCGAGCGACGGTGTCGCGGTGCTTGTGGGCGGGTTCTCGAGTGCTGTGACCTCGGCGCACCAGCCGATGGTTGCCGACAACAAGATGCCCTACATCATCACCGGGGCTTCGAGCCCGACCATCACCCGGAGGACCGATGTCAACACGAGCACCATGTTCCACTTCTGCCCGACGACAGACGACTACGGGGAGCAGACCACCCTTTTCGCGAGCGAGGTCATACGACCGGCCATCAACAAGAAATACGGGTACAGCGCGGACCGGCCCCTGCGGCTGGCGGTGGTGTACCAGGACAGCCCCTACGGGAAGGGGGTTCTCGCCGCTGTTGCCAGCACCATTGAGAAAGAGGGTCTGCCGGTGGAACTGGTGAGCAACCAGTCCTTCAAGATGGGGGAGAGCGACTTCCGGACCATCCTCACCTCGGTCAAGGCCGCGGCTCCGGATGCCGTCTACTCGGCGGCCTTCCTAAACGAGCAGGCACCGATGATCACCCAGGCACGGCGGGACGTGGGGCTCGACACCATCTTCCTCGTGGTCGAGTGTAACGACGACCCTGACTACTACGCGAGCCTCGGCCAGTACGGCGACGGGTCCATCATCGAGAGCCACTTCAGTCCCTACACGGTACCTGCCGGGAGCACGGCGGCAGCTGCCACGGCCTTCAAGGAGTCCTATAAGAAGCGGTGGGGCGGCCTCCCGGGTATGATGGGAGCGACCACCTACGAGGGAGTCTATATCGCCGCGGATGCCATCGAACGTGCCGGATCGCTCGACAAGGAGAAGCTCACGACCGCCCTCGCATCGACAGCCATGCCGGAGCTGATCGAGGCCATGCAGGATGGAAAGGTCACCTTCTCGACAGACACCCGCGAGTCACAGTTCAGCCTGTACATGGAGCAGCTCTCCTGGGACGAGGCGAAGAAGGAGCTCCGGCCGAAGATTGTCTGGCCGTCAGATCTTTCACAGGCAGAGTTCGTGCTGCCGGACTGGTACCAGCCGGGGTCGCCGTAGTCAGGAGGTTACAGGGGGATAACCAGATCCCCTTCCCTGTTGACGGGGAGGGTAAAACGCCCCTCTCCCGTCGAGAGTCTCCGCTTGTCTCTTGATCGGAACTCAAAAAAAATATATTTTTCTTAGACGCCCTGCACGGGTGCAGGGTTGTTTGCCGCCCAGGGCAGGACCGGAGCCGGCAGGTCAATACCAAGGGTCTCCCGGAGGACTTCCTCCACCGTGTGCACGGGCATAAAGAGGAGCTCCTCACGGACATCGGCAGGAACGTCTTCGAGATCGCGGACGTTCTCGGCCGGCAGGATGACCTTCCGGATCCCTGCCCGGTGAGCCGCGAGCACCTTCTCCTTGATGCCTCCCACCGGGAGGACTGTCCCGGAGAGGGTGATCTCCCCGGTCATGGCCGTCTTCGGCTCCACGGTCTTCCCGGTGATCAGGGAGGCGAGCGCCGCAAACAGGGTGATCCCTGCCGATGGTCCGTCCTTGGGCGTGGCCCCCGAGGGCACGTGGATGTGGATGTCGCTTGCGATGAAGTCGAACCCCGGGGCCAGGTGGGCCAGCCGTGATCGGGCGAGCGAGAGGGAGATGGTGGCCGACTCCTTCATCACGTCGCCGAGCTGCCCGGTGAGGGTCAGGTTGCCCTTGCCGGGCATGAAGGTTCCCTCGACGAAGAGGATCTCTCCTCCCACCGGGGTCCAGGCCAGGCCGGTTACCACACCGGGGACTGCTTCCTTCCGGGCCTCCTCCTGCCGGATGACCTCCTTTCCGAGGATGGAATGCAGCATCTCCGGGGTGACAGTCACAGGCAGTTCTGCTGTCCCGGACACGATCTTCTCGGAGACGTGGCGGGCGACCCGGGCCAGCTGCTTCTTCAGCCACCGGACCCCGGCCTCGCGGGTGTACTTCTCGATGACCTCGCGGAGAGCCTCGTCCTCGATCCGGAGCTTGTCAGTGTCAAGACCATGCTCCTCCAGGATGGTCGGCAGCAGGTGGTCTTTTGCGATGGCGAACTTCTCGTTCTTGGTGTAGCCCGAGATCTCGATCAGCTCCATCCGGTCGAGCAGGGGAGCGGGAATGGTAGCCAGCGAATTCGCGGTGGCGATGAAGAGCACTTCGGAGAGGTCGTAGGGTACCTCCAGGTAGTGGTCCGAGAAGCTGCTGTTCTGCTCGGGGTCGAGCACCTCGAGCAGTGCGCTTGCAGGGTCCCCCATGTAGGAGGCGCCGAGCTTGTCGACCTCGTCGAGAATGAAGACCGGGTTCTTGGCGCCGGCCCTCTTCATGCCCTGGATGATCCTCCCGGGGAGAGCTCCCACGTAGGTCCTCCGGTGACCGCGGATCTCGGCCTCGTCCCGGACACCGCCCAGGCTGATCCGGACGTACTTCCGGCCGAGGGCATCAGCGATACTCTTTCCGAGGCTGGTCTTGCCTGTTCCGGGGGGGCCGGCCAGGAGGAGGATCGAGCCCTGTTTCTCGTGCTTGAGCTTCATGACCGCAAGGTGCTGAATAATCCGTTCCTTGACCTTCTCGAGGCCGTTGTGGTTGCTGTCAAGCACGTGGCGGGCTCTCGCTATGTCGACGCTCGTCTTCTCTTCCGTCACCCAGGGGAGCTCGAGGAGGAGGTCGAGGTAATTCCGGATGATGTGGCTCTCGTGGTTCTGGCCGCCGCCGGTCTCGAGTTTCCTGGCTTCGGCGAGCGCCTTTTTCCGCACCTCATCGGGCATCTTCGACTGCTCGACCTTCTCCCGGTACCCCCCGTCCCCGGGATGCCCTTCACTCTCGGCAAGCTCGTCCTGGATCAGCTTCAGCTGCTCCCGGAGCATGGCCTCGCGGTTGGCCTTCGAGACTTTCTCAGATACCTTCCGGGCCATCTCCACTTTAAATCCGATATCCTCCTGGAGCTTCCGGAGCAGGTCAAGGAACATCTCCCCCCTCTTGCGAATCGAGACAGTCTCGAGGATGGCCTGCTTCTCGGCCACGGGGACCGGTGTAAAAGGCATGACATGTCCGATGACCAGGTCGACGGAGTCCATCCGGTCGAGGGGCTCCATGAACTGTTCGGAGCCCGG
>JAJRBS010000108.1 GCA_028679325.1 Methanoregulaceae archaeon
GGTCCATCGATGACGATATTATGGGAACCGATGGCCGGGGATCCTCCGGGGCCCGACCGGACAGCGCTCCCGGTGCTCTCCGTTTCATAGCGGTAAGCGGTCTTGAGATCGTAGGCGAAGGATTCGAGCACTCCGTTCCGGATGAACGGCAGTGGCCGGGTCATGGTCCCTTCTGCATCCCAGCAGGTGCTGTTGAGGCCGGACTCCAGCAGGGGTTCATCGATTACGGATATGCTGGAATCGATGACCTCCTTACCGATTGAACCCGACAGGTGAGAGCGCCCAGCATGCACGTTCCTCCCGGAGAGGGAAGGTATCAGGACGGCACCGATCAACTGTGCGGAAGCAACCGGCGACAGGATGACATCGTAATCCCCGGTCGGGAGCTCCCTGCCCTGCACCGACTCCGATGCGAGGAAGGCCGCTCTTTCCCCGATCTCCGCCGGGTCGATATCGTTTGTGCAGGATGTCCCGAACTCCGATCCGGTCGATTGTTCGCGGATGGTCTCGATGGAAGCCGAGACCAGGCTCCGGGATCTCTCGCACCAGAGGCCGTTGCTGTTTGCGAGGGTGATATGGTCGACGGAGATACTTGCACCCCCTGAGGTCACACCGACGGGGTAACGGGAAGCCCCGGCCAGCATTCCTTCGAGGATCCCGGCAAGGATGGCAGGGTCCGGAACAAGAGACGGATCATAGGAGAGGTTTGAGCCGTTCCTCCCTTCCGAGGGGAGGCCGGCCCATCTCTGCGGCGATGCCAGTCTCCCGCTTTCGACCGAGGCAGCCAGGCACTGGCGCCAGGCGGCAGGGTTGCTGGTCGACGAGGTCCCTATCCGGTCCTTTTCAATAGTCCTGACCGACAGGGCAAAGCTCCGGGATGTGACTGCCCGTGATACTTCCTTTTGCCGCAGTTCAAGACTGGCAGAGTGCCCTTCGATGACATAGACCTCAACCTCGGCTGCCAGGGCGCTCCCTTCCCGGAGGATGTCCTCAATCCCGTCCACTGCCACCAACCACCGCATCGGCAAGGAGCACGTGGGGTGCCCCATCACTCACCGGGACGCTCTGTCCGCCTTTTCCACAGTAACCCTGGTGCATCTTCTTGTCTCTCCCGCAGAGCCGGAGGGAAAAGAGGGTCTTGAGTATCTCCCCGGATAACGAGACGTCTCTCACCATGCGGGTACACTCCCCTCCTTCGATGAGGTACCCGTATTCGGCATTGAACTGGAACACACCCCTTCCCGGGTCGACCTGGCCTCCCCGCGATCCCGCAAGGTAGATGCCGTGGCCGCATTCCGCCATAATCTCTTCAAGGCTGCTTTCACCGGCCTCGATGAAGGTGTTACTCATCCGGACAAGGGGGGGCTCTCCGGCCATGGCCCGTGCATGGCCTGCCATTCCCTGACCGACGGCGGCCAAAGTCTCCCGTGAGTGGAGATAGTTGGCCACAACCCCTTTCTCGATGATCGGTGTCGCTCTTGCCGCCGATCCTTCAGCGTCGAAGGGTTCGAACCCGAATTCAGGGAGCGACGGATCGTCAACGATGGTGAGTCCCGGATCCCCGATCCTCTCGCCGATCTTCCCCGCCAGGATGGAATTCCCTTCCTGGACCAGATCCCCCTCGCTGGCATGGCCGACAGCTTCGTGTGCAAAGACACCGGCCAGCTCCGGATCGAGCACGGCGTTCATGATCCCCCCGCGGGCAGGAATGGCATCCAGGAGAGAGACGGCCCTTTTTGCAGCGGTGCGGGCCAGTTCCTGGTGGTGGCGGATATTGAGCCCCCGCAGGGTGTGGCGCCGCTCGTACCCCATCTGCAGGATACCATTACGTGAGGCCACTGCCATGACCCCGAAACCACACCGGCAGATCTCGTAGCTCTTCTCAAAACCGCTGCTGTCCCTGAACATGACCCTCTCGGCCCTCTCTGCATAGTTCACCCGGCTGTTCACGACCTCCGGTATCTTTACCGCCTTCTCGAGATCCCGGAGAATATCTGTCTTTTCCTGGAGGCTGACCTCCCGGGGGTCTTCCTGCATCGCCGGGACCATTGAAGATCCCCTTACCGGCTCTGCCAGGTGGACTTCTCCGCCCGTGTACCCGGAGATGACTCGGGCATCGGCGAGGAGTGCCTCGATCGCGGCGTCACCCATGTCCTGGAAATTATCGACAAGGATGATACCCCACCCGGTGTGGCCGAGCGCCCTGATGACGGCGTGGTCGAAAAAAGACTCTGTTGCCGTCTCTATACTGCCATTGTCGATGTCAATCGAAGTGGTCCGGCCCTGCACGTGGCGGATATCAAAGTACCCGATCCCTTCCATGGTATCAGACAGCTGAGGGGGAGAAACCCGTACTCTCTATCAGTTTTTCCGATGTGGTGACTGCCAGCTTCCGGAGCTTGTTCAGGAACCCTTCCCTGTTTTCCGGAACGAGGGCGATGGTGAGGACATCCTCGATGTTGTCGACGGGTATGACTGTTACCAGGTCCTTGTACCGGTCCTCTATCAGGACATCTTCCCGGTTGGCAGCAGGGATAATGACATTCCTGATCCCTGCTTTTGCCGCCGCTTCTATCTTGTAGGTGACACCGCCGACCGGGAGCACATCACCCCGGACAGAGAGAGAGCCGGTCATGGCCACGTCCTGGCGGACCGGGATCCCTTCGATTGCACTGATGACCGCCGTAGCCACGCTGATGGAAGCCGAGTCCCCTTCGACCCCGCCATAGGTCCCGATGAACTGGATATGGACATCCATGTTCTTGATGTCCTTGCCGGTGAACTTCTTCAGGATGGCGCTGACGTTCTTGATGGATTCCTGGGCGATCTCCTTGAGCATCCCGGTGGCGATCACTGTACCGCTTGCCCCCTGGGCCGGTGTGACCTCGGCCATGATGGGAAGGACCGATCCCGAATCGCTCCCCATGACAGCGAGTCCGTTCACCCTCCCGATGCGGGTCCCGTCGACGACCGTGAGTTCGTACTCCCTGCTCCGCCCGATGTATTCGTCCGAGACCTGGTCCTCGATGGAACGGGCTGTCTTCTTTGCGGCAACGACATGGTCGGCCGTTGCCAGTTCAGAGCCATCCTGGCGGGCAAGGTCCCCGGCAACCCTGATGAGGCCGCCCATATCCCGCAGTTTCAGGGTCAGGTGGCCTTTCCGGTTGGACCTCCTCTTGGCCTCCCTGAGGATCTCCTCCATGGCATCCTTGGAAAAGGGAGGGATCTTCCCGTCGTTCTTGATCTCCTGGGCGATGAAGCGTATGAACTTTGCCCGGTTCTCCGGGGTATCGGGCATGCTCTCGCTCATGTACACTTCATACCCGTAGCCCCGGATACGGGAGCGGAGTGCCGGGTGCATGCCCTGGATGGCATCGAGGTTGCCGGCCGCGATCATGATGAACCTGCAGGGAACCGGCTCGGTGCGGACCATGGCCCCGCTCGACCGCTCGCTCTGGCCGGTGATCGGGAACTCCCCTTCCTGGAGTGCGGTCAGAAGGTTCTGCTGGGAGTGCGGGGTCAGGGTATTGATCTCGTCGATGAAGAGCACTCCCTTGTGGGCCCTGTGGATCGCTCCTCCTTCAACCCGGTCGTGACTCGGCGTCTCGAGACCGCCGCTCTGGAACGGGTCGTGCCGGACATCGCCGAGTAAAGCCCCGGCGTGTGAACCCGTGGCATCGATGAAGGGGGCGATGGCATTGGTGTCGTTCGCGACCAGGAGTTTCGGCACCATGGCCTCTTCCCGGGGGGTTGCATACCGCATGGCAATGAAGACGAAGGCTGCGGCGATTATGCCCATGAGCCACTGGTAGGTGAGGAAGGCGTACCCGACGATCCCGATGATGAGGAGCATGAGGAGGGTGTTCCGGAGCTGGATCTTCTTTCGTGCCTCGGCCTTGTGGGCGGCCACTATCTGCTTCCCTCTCCCTGCCGGAACGGTCCGGACAATCGGGTTATTTGAATCGTCCGAGTTGGGATAGACGAGGATATCCTGGAGGTCTTCCTTCGGGAGGAGCTCGGCCATGGCTTTGGCGAGCATCGATTTACCGGTTCCCGGGCTGCCGATCATCATGACATGCCGGCGCTGAATGGCCGCTTTCCGGATGACTTCGACACCGTGCTCCTGGCCGATCACCTGGTCGATGAGGGTTGAAGGGACCTCGATCTCGGATGAGCTCTTTTCAGGAATATCCAGAGAAAAGACCTCATCAGCGACTTCATGATCGGTTTCTGAAGGCTCCATGCTCGTATTTACCCCTTATAAATAATACGGTAGAATAAATTATCTTTGTAGTTTAAGTACTTTCAGCATGAGGTACCGATGATGAAGGTTGTCAGCACAGAATACTCGCAGATCCTGGCCGCCCGGGTCGCACGGGAGAGCGGTTCGGAACTCGTGGATGTCCGCTTCTCCCGGTTCCCGGACGGGGAACAGTATCTCAGGACGGGTCCGGTCGGGGATGAAGTTCTTATCATCGGGAGTGTCACCGACAGCAACTCCCTCATCCAGCTCCTGCTCCTGATCGATGCCTGCGAGGATGCCCGTTCGACGCTGCTCATCCCCTACATGGGATATGCCCGCCAGGACAAACAATTTCGCCCCGGTGAGCCGCTCTCGGCACGAGCCATTGCCCGGGCCCTTTCCCGTGGGGTCAATGACGTCATGACCATCAACATCCATGACCGGGACAGCCTCAGGTTCTTCTCAGTGCCGGCACGAAACCTCTCCATCGCCGCCGAGATAGGTGATTATCTCTCGGGCCTCTCCCTCAACGACCCCCTCATCCTTGCCCCTGATGACGGGGCAGAATACTTTGCCATGGAGGTGGCCCTGACAAACGGCTGGGACACGGATCACCTTGAAAAGACCCGTCTGTCGGCAGAAGAGGTGAGGATGGAGCCTGCCGGCATCACTGCAGAGGGACGCGATGTGGTCATCGTCGATGACATCATATCGACCGGAGGGACCCTGGCAATGGCGACGGGCATGCTCTACGAGAAGGGGGCGTCCTGTGTTTATGCAGCATGCGTGCATGGGGTATTTGCCTCCGGTGCCTACGGCCGGCTCAGGGCATCCGGGATCAGGGAGGTCTTTGCCAGCGACACCATCGAACAGGGGTGCAGTGTCTTCTCTGCCGCCCGGGAAGTCGTCAGCAGCATCCGGCGATGCTGACCATCGATGGATCACGGCTTGAGGGAGGAGGGCAGATAGTCCGGACGGCGGTAGCCCTCTCGGCACTGACAGGGATTCCGGTCGAGCTCCTCCGCATACGGGAGAACCGGAAGCGTCCGGGCCTCGGCAACCAGCATTGCGCAGCGGTTCGCGCCGTGGCCGCCACCTGCGATGCCCGTGTTTTGGGGAACAGCCCCGGGAGCAGGACGCTCCGCTTCATACCCGGAGCTCCCCGTAATACAGATATCACGGTCGACGTCGGGACTGCAGGGAGCGTACCCCTCGTCATCCAGGCATGGCTCCCGGTTGCACTGGAGCACGGGGGGAGCCTCGAGGTCCGGGGAGGTACAGAGGTGCCCAGAAGCCCCACAATCGATTATCTTACCGAGGTGTTCATCCCGGCGCTGGGGCCTGCGGCGGCCCATGTCACGGTTGCGGTGAGCAGAAGAGGGTACTACCCTGCCGGCGGAGGGCTGGTGCGGGTGGAGGTCTCGCCGGGAGAAC
>JAJRBS010000191.1 GCA_028679325.1 Methanoregulaceae archaeon
TAGCTGATCAGGGCCACCGCCGCCATGAAGAAGGGGAAGACGATCACCCGCGAGAGGCTGGAGCGGTCATGGAAGTAGTTGTCGATCACGATCCCGACCGAGGCTACGATCCCGGCCAGTCCGAACCAGAGCACCGACCCGTACACGAACAGCAGGATGTAGAGGAGGATGCCGGCCTCGGTGTAGTAGAGGAGAATGTCCATCAGCCCCACGACGATTCCGATGATCACCAGCAGGATGCCGGCGATGTAGGTCACGAAAGAGAAACGGGCCCTTGTCGCTGAGGTTCGGAGCGCATCGGCAAATCCCCTGAAGGTGTCGTCGATACCAAAACCCCGGTAGAGGAGGAAGATACCGATGGCAGTCACCACGATCACCAGGGCAAGGCCGGTCTGCCCGAGGAAGTAGGCGATGGGGTAGACCAGCAATAGCAGGCCGAGGGGGACCAGCACCAGCCGGGCCACCTTTGGGTCATTGAAGAACTTCTTGAGCAGGTAGTAGGTCCCTTCAAGGTTCGGGAGCTGGGAGACGATAACTCTCTGGATACCGGAGACCGGGACCCGGGACTGGACGATGGGGAGGACGAACTCGTCCTCGGCGCCATCGGTCACAACGATGCACGCCGCAGCAGCGGTGTCCTTCACCAGCTTCTCGATTGAGGCCGCGATCTTCCGGTCACCTTCGAGCATGTTCATGTGGTTCCCGGAGACCACCGCCACCTCCACAGCCTCGCCCCTGGCTGCGAGCTCGTCATAGACCTTGATGGCCTGGAAGATGGCATTCACATCAGAGTCCTCGGGATCGGCGAGGGCCAGGGTGTTTGCGGCCCGCAGGCAGGCCGCCCGGCCGACCACAGGGCTCACTACGTTGCCTTTAAAGCCGATATCATCGTCGCGATCGACACAGAGAACCAGTGTCAGCCCTGGCTGCATTCACAATAGTGTCGTAATGATTCTATTAAATGATTACGTCGGTTCTTCAGCGAAAAAAAAGGTTTAAATGAGTTTTGAGCGCTGGAGGAGGAGGATATCGTCCGTGGTGAGTTTCTCGCCGGCACGGAACATCTTGAAGAGGTGCTCTGCCTCCTTCCTGACCTGCTTCTGCTCTTTCGTGACCTTTGCCTTCCTGGTCTTCTTCCGGAGCCCCGAGATCACTTTGTCATAGTCGCGGAGCTCTTTTTGGCAGGCGATGAAGTACTTGTGCTCGGCATCTGCGGCTTCCTGAGCCTCGACAAAACTGCGGTGAGAGGCATCGGCTTCTTCGCGGGACTTGTCTGCCTTCCGATAGAAGTCCACCATCATGTCATGGTGCTGCTGAGCGAGCTCGGCCATCTCCGTGACCTTGGCATGCATGTCGGAAGCCTCGCGCCGGAGATCCCGGGCCGTTCCGATCTTTGTCTTGATCTCCTTGTTCTGCTCGAGCTCGGCCTCCTGCTCCCGCATCGACTCCTTCATCTGCTTGATTTTGTCGATCAGTTCCCGTTCCTTGTCAGTGCTGATGACCTCGGTCTGCTGTCGGAATTCAAGGTGCTCGATCTGCTTCTGAAGCTCTTTTAAACCCCGGTTCCTGATGCCCCCGTGCTCCTTCTTGAAAGACTCGATCTCCTCGAACATGGCGTTGGCCTGCTCGTTGATATCGTTCCTCTGGTCTTTGAGGGCCTGGACCTCGTTGTTGTACTTGTCGCGGAGCTCCTTGTTTTTCTGGGCCTCGTCCACGAACTCGCGGGTCTGGTTGTTGAGGGTGTTTCTCTCCCGGGCGAACTTGCTCGCGGACGCGTTGAGCTCGTTTCTCCGGTTTTTATGCTGTTCAGACTCGGCAAGAATCTTTTTTCTCTTATCAATCAGTTCGTTCAACATGCTCTACCTGCCTCGTGGAGACTATCCGTGGTCTGATGAAATGGATTTACAGTCGACTGCCGGCATGTCCGAAAAGAGAACCCCCTTCCACCGTGAAGGTGACCGGGCACCGGACGCCGGGCGTCCAGAATTCTGCTCGAGCCCTTGTTCAACTGCCTGTTCATCGTGTTCAACTCCCGATACCAGAAGGGCCACAAACGGGCCCTCTCACACAGACCGTGAGGATAATCCCGTGGGGATTTTCACTTTATCTAAACGACGACTGGGGTATTAATAATTTCGTCGCTGCAAGAAAAAGAGGATAATCAGGTATTATTTCCCGATTCCGCTTCAATTTGGTGGCGTTCCGGTAAGGATATGGTGGTGGCAGCCTTACCGGGGGCAGTTGTCTATTTCAAGGTGGCTTCGTTGTTTTTTTGGTCTTTTTTCATCCTACCCATTCCAGAAGGTTACCTCCGCTGGTGAAGTCCCGTGACTTCCGGTTCTTGGGGAGCTGCGGGGCCTTGGGGTTCTCTATCTTCTTGGCCTCCTCCTCAAGGATGGTCTTATACGAGACACGGTTTCCAAGAATCTTTCCGCTCTGGACTCCGGTCATGATTGCGAGCACACGCACCTTGCCCTCCATCTCGTTCCTGACCCGTGCACCCCAGATGACATCGGCGTGGGGGTCGAGTTCGTAGGTGAGCGAGGTGGCGATATCCTCTGCGTCCTGCAGGGTCAGGTCACTCCCGCCGGTGATGTGGATGAGTGATCCGGTTGCTCCGCGGTAGTCGATATCGAGCATCGGGTTGCTCAGGCATTCCCTCACAACACTCTCAGCCTTGTTCTGCTGCTTGCTCTCTCCGACCAGCATCACCGCAACCCCTCCCTTGCTCATGATGGCCCGGACATCGGCGTAGTCGATATTGATGAGCGAGGGCTCGGTGATGGTCTCACTGATGCCCTTCACCGTCTCGCCGATGAGCTGGTCCATGACCGAGAAGGCCTGGCCGAGCGGCAGGTTCGGGACGAAATTCTTCAGGCGGTTGTTGTCAAGGACGATGACCGAGTCGGCGTGGCTTGCCAGTGATTCCATACCCTCCTCTGCCCGGATGAGCCGGGCCTTCTCGACCTGGAAGGGGTAGCTGACCATGCCGACCACGATTGCCCCCTGGTCCTTGGCGACCTGGGCCACAACCGGCGCCGACCCGGTTCCTGTTCCTCCACCCATCCCGGCAGTAATGAAGACGAGATCGGCGGAATCGAGAAGTGCCTCGAGTGTGGGCCGGGCCATCTCGGCGGCACGCTTCCCGACATCGGGATAACCGCCGGCTCCGAGACCCTTGGTGAGGGACTTGCCGATGAGTACTCTCTTGTCGGCCTGGATCATGTCCAGGTGCTGCTTGTCGGTGTTGATGGCGATGGTCTCCGCCCCGGAGACACCCATATGGTGGAGACGGTTGACGGTGTTGTTCCCCGCTCCTCCGCAGCCGATGATCACTATCCGCGGCTGGCCGATGAAGTCGTCATCGACCGAGCCCTGGGTTTTCATCTCTTTCTCGATTTCTGCGTTCTTTAACGCTTCATTGATGATACTCTGCATTTCTGACCTCCTAAACTTTAAATGAAACCTGGTCACTCTCTTTTAGGACACGTGCCGCATGTTTCTCGATAAGTTGTCGAACCGCATACCGGACCGCTTCAGAGACGGTTGGAAACTCCCCCGCTTCCACCATCTGTTCAAGGGTCTCGATTTGCTGGTCGGGAAGTCTGAGCGTGATGCGTTTCATGTGTGTCTCCAAAGTTCTGACATATGGCAGACAATTGTCTGACATTTGTCAGTCATTGAGCTTCCTTTTGTCTGACTAACGCAGATGAATGCTACTAGAACACAAGAGTATATAAAATTTTCGATGCCCGGGGATGACCATACTTTAATGGTTCCGGGGCATCCACATTTTGAGAGGAACGTGAATACCAAGACCGCACCTGAGAAGGTCGTCCATGGCGGGAAGATCAGGAAGGTGCTCGGCGAGACCGCGAGGCCGGTCATCGATTTTTCTGCAAACTTAAACCCGGCCCCTCCGGTCGTATCCCCTGATTTTTCCTTCCGGCACCTTGCCAGTTACCCGGATGACCAGTATATTGTCCTGAAGGATGCACTGTCCGGGGTCTTCGGGAGGCCTGCCGAAGAGATCGCAGTTGGGAACGGCTCAATAGAGCTGATCCGGCTCTTCGCCCTAGCTGCCATCTCTGAAGGAGACCGGGTGAGGATCCCGCAACCCACCTTCGGAGAGTACGAGTTCTCGGCACGCCTGGCCGGGGGTATTCCTGCAAGGGTTGGGGAGCCTTCCGCGGTCACCTTCATCTGCAACCCAAACAACCCCACCGGGGAACTGCTCCGGCGGCAGGACCTGCTCACGATACGAAAAGAGGTTGAAAGCGACGGAGGAATCCTCTTTCTGGACGAGGCCTTCATCGAGCTTGCAGACCCCCGGGAGAGCCTGGCCGGATCACGGGAACCGGCGCTCTTCGTTCTGCGCTCGCTCACCAAGTCTTTCGCCGTACCGGGGATACGGTTCGGGTACGCCTTTGGCGAACCGGACCTGATCTCCCGGATTGAGGCCCTGCGCCCTCCCTGGAGTGTCAATGCCTTCGCCGAGCAATACGCCCTGGCGGCGCTGGAACGCTACAGTGACCTCGAATATTCCCGGAACTATATCTCCCGGGAACGGGAGTGGCTGGTCCGGCGCATGTCGGCTCTGGGGATCGATATCCACCCCTCGTCGGTAAATTTCCTTCTCCTGACACTTCAGGGGGAGGTCCCCGGGCTTTGTGCATCCCTCCTGACGAGGGGTATCCTTGTCCGTGACTGCCGGTCCTTCGGACTTCCCCGGAGTATCCGGGTGGCGGTCCGGACCCATGACGAGAACATCCTGCTCATCGAGGCCCTGGAAGAATGCTTGCCCTGATCCTTGCCGGCGGGAGTGGTTCCCGGCTCGATCTCGGGGAGAAGCCGCTGGTCACTATCCGGGGCGAGCCGATGGTCGGGCACGTGATCAGGGCCTTTCTGTCCGGTGGCTACGAGCCGGTTGTGATCCTCTCTGACAGGACCCCTTTCACCCGAAACTGGTGTCGTGCTCATAATATAGAGTACCTGGTGGCATCAGGGACCGGGTATGTCCCCGACATCGCCGAGGCCGTCTCCGTCCTCGACGAGGAAGGCTCCTTCTTCACCTGCGTCGCCGACCTTCCCTGCATAACCCCCCGGATCATCGGGGAGGTCGAGGACCGCTACCGTAAGTCAGGGAAGGAGGCCTGCTCGGTCTGGGTTCCGCAGAGCATCGGAGGCCGGGACATCTACGCGGATGAGGTTGAAGGGGTCATGGCATGCCCGGCAGGCCTGAACATCCTCAGGGGGGACGCGATCGATCGGCCACAGGAGGAACTCCGGCTCCTGATCAGAGACCGGCGGCTGGCCTTCAATATCAATACCCGGGAGGAACTCGCCGCGGTGAAGTCCCTTCTTGGAGACCATTAAAGGCGTTTCCGACGGGATGCCGGATATATTATGATGGATCATCGCCCACTCCTGTATAGCTATGCAGGTCTTTCGTGAGGTCGAGCTCGAGGGGCACATCATCGACTCGGGCATCATGACCAAGGTCTTTGACAAGATCATGGACAAAGGAGGCAACTTCGAGATCATCGTCTTTGATGTCGGGAAGCGGAAGACCGACCCGAGCTATGCCCGGCTCCGGATCAATGCCGATGATGATCAGCAGCTCGCCGGAATCCTCTCCGAGATCCATCGCTACGGCGCACACCTTCTCGAGGAAAAGGATGTCACCGTGCTCCCTGCTGAAGGAAACCGCATCGTGCCGGCGGGCTTCTACTCCTCAACCCACCACCCGACCTCGGTGCGCTATCACGGGCGGCTGATACCGGTGCAGCACATCAAGATGGACTGCCTCATCGTGGTGGACCCTCTGGCGATGGAGGCCCGGTGCACGCCGCTATCCAAACTGAAGAAGGGCGACCTGGTGGTGGTGGGCGAGGAGGGCGTCCAGGTGATACCCCCGGAACGTCCCCGGCAGGTCTCGAACTTCGAGTTCATGCACGGCACCGTCTCGCCCGAGAGGCCGAGCGAGACCATCATCGCCAAGGTGGCAGCAGAGATGCTCGAGCTCAAGCGGGAGGGGGGCAAGATCGCCCTCGTCGGAGGTCCGGCCATCATCCATACCGGGGCTGCTCCGGCGCTCGCGGCCATCATCCGCAAGGGTTACATCGACATCCTCTTTGCGGGAAATGCCCTGGCCGTCCACGACATCGAGTACAACCTGTACGGGACCTCGCTCGGCATGGACCTCTGCACCGGGAAACCGGTCACCGGGGGCCACAAGAACCACCTCTCCGCTATATCGGAAGTGATGCGCTCGGGCTCGATCCGGAAGGCAGTCGAGGACGGGGTCATTACCAGCGGGATCATGTACGAGTGCATCAGGAGGGATATCCCCTACGTCCTGGCCGGGTCCATCCGCGACGACGGGCCACTCCCTGATGTCATCACTGATTCCATGGAGGCCCAGGACCGGATGCTCGAGCTCATCCCCGGGTGCAGCATGGTGCTGATGGTGGCCACCCTGCTCCATTCGGTGGCGGTCGGGAACTGCCTGCCCTCCTACGTCAAGACCATCTGCGTGGACATCAATCCCTCCTCCCTCACGAAGCTTATGGACCGGGGGACGATGCATGCTATCGGCGTGGTCAGCGATGCCGGGACCTTCCTCCCGTTCCTCGAGGAGCAGCTCGAGATCCAGTCCCGTGAATGCTAACGGGTGAGCGGGAGAGACCAGGACCTCTCGTGGTCAAGGACGAACTCCCACTCTTCCCGGCAGGCGCACTCTTTTTCGAAGACTTCTGAAAGGAGGCTTTTATCAGCGGTCAGGCTGTAGCTCCGGATAGCCTCCACGATCCCGCGGTCGCATTCCCCGCAGTTGTGAGGCCCGCGGGATCGCCCCCCCCCCACCGGGTCGCAGGTGACCGGATAGGGCGAGGAGAGGAGGACAGAAAGGACGCTCCAGAGGTAGGGCGGGCGGTAAGCCCCCCTCTGCCAGTAGTACTCGAGCTCGGTGTTCTTCTGGACCGTGCAGGGATTCATGGAGACGGCATCAGCGATGCCCTCCAGTGCCCGGATGGATCTTTCCATGTCATCGTTTGCTTCGGTCTCGGTCAGGAAGAGGGGTTTTTGGAGGAGGTAGGCCTTGACCCCGGCCCCGGCTGTCCTTGCCTTCTTCGTGGCATGCAGGAAGTCGTCCCAGGAAAAGCCCTTGTCGATGGACTTCTCCCGTATGATATCGGTGACAGTCTCGAGGCCGATGGCCACGGTCAGCGGAGTCTTGAAAACACCGGTGTCGATCCGGGAGATGAACTCTTCTAACAGGCCGGTCTCCACGTACTCGGGACGGGTCTCGGCCACAACCAGTTTCCCGGTGAAGAGTTCCGCCGCGTACCGGGCCGCCCCGGCAGGTACTTCACAGGGATCAAAGAAACTCCCTGAGGTGTAGACCTTGACCATGACCGCCTTCGGGAGGTCGTGGTGTTCCTGGACCCACCGGAGCTGGTCGATGACCAGTTCCTCTCCGCCGGGATACCGTTCGTGGCGGTAGCTGCACATCCGGCAGCGGTCGTGCCGGCATCCGGAGGTCTTCAGGATTATGGTGAGGGAGGGGAGGATCTCGTTGCCGTACCTGTCCTGACCCTCCCAGCAGGCGGCCGGGCGTTCCATTCTTCAGAATCTCATGGGCGCCGTATCTATTTAGCACCGGCGGTGCCTCTTCCGGCAAGGTATTAAACTGTCATGCCAAAATTTTAGTTCAATACGCCATCCTGGTGGCGTCCGTCGGAAAGTTCCATGACACGAAAACCGGATTTCTTCAGGGTCGTACTGGCGGTCCTCCTCTGCCTGGTTCTCTTTGCCGGGATCGCGCAGGCTTACGAGATGACCATCACCGCCCCGGATCGGATCCAGCGGGGCCTGCCCCTGGTGGTAAACGGGACGAGCAACATCCCCCCGGGAACAACTGTCGAGGTTGTCTTCACCAAGTCGGGGTACTACCTCGAAGAGGTCACCCGGGAGAGCGTCACCCTCCAGGCCAACCAGGAGTTCACACTGGTCTTTGATACATCGGGCCTCACCAAGGGTATCTACAAGGTGGAGGTGCTGCCTGTCTCCGACTACAGGTACCTCGGGAATTCCACCACCCTGATTATTGTTGAAATTATCGATCGGAGCGACGAGCTGAAGATCTACTCCCCGAAGGAGCAGGAGTACTCAGGGCAGCTTGCCATCGATGGAGCCATCCTCGGTGCCCGGAACGCCGGGGTGGAGGTGCAGGTGAACGGGCCCGGCGGCGGGATCGTGTTCGGGCCTGAGTATGTCAAGACGGACGGCGCAGGGATGTTCTCCCTCAAGGTCAATATCGATAAGCCGGGTGTCTACAACGCCACTTTCAACGACGCCAAGGGCTTCGTAGCCAAATATGCCTTCACCATCGAGAAACCACCTGAGCCGACCACCATCCCCACTACCGTCCCCACCACAGCTGTGCCCGTTCTCTCGGCCACGGCCGAATCCTCCCGGGACAAGCCGGCCTACTTTGCTGTCCAGTCAACCGGTAACGATGTCCGGCTCTTCACCTCCCCGGGAATCGACTGGGTGATCGAGTACACCGATGCCAATGGCACGGTGCAGAAGGTCAACAACCACGGTGCGGTCGAGGGCGAAGAGGTCGTTGTTCCCGGCACGGGAAGCATCATCCAGGTCGAGGTCTACCCCAACAGGTATTCAGAAAACGGCCCCGTGACCCTCTCTGCCCAGGGAGCGACCAATGTCACTGCCCAGAAGAACCCGCCCCGCACGGCGGCGAGTGGGACAACTGTTCTTCCCGGGTCGGCCCCCATCCCGATCATCATCGTGGTCATCGCTGTGATCGGGGCGGTCTCCCTTTTGCTGATCCGGAGAAGAAACCGGCGATACTGACCGGGGACGGTACCGCCCTTTTTTATTTTCCAAGCGCCAACATCTTTACCCGTGCCGAGGTAGTCTAGACCGGTAAGGCGGTGGCCTTGAAAGCCACTGGTGCCCTGCACCTCAAGAGTTCAAATCTCTTCCTCGGCGTAAAAGTGACTATCTCAACTCTTTCTTTTTTTTCGTTTCTTTTAAACTAATTTGGAGAAATCGGAGATTGGACTATTTTCCCCCGTACGCCTTCTCCAACCCCTTGAAATCGAGTTTCTCCATCTTTAGCAACGCTTCCATGACCCGGTTCGTTCGCTCCGGATCCTTATCCTTCATCATCTCGGCAAGAACTTCCGGGACAATCTGCCATGACACGCCGAATTTGTCCCTGAGCCAGCCGCAGACCTGTTTCTCTCCCCCCCGGGAGAGTTCCTCCCATAACCGGTCGATCTCTTTCTGGGTCTTGCAGTTTATGATGAAAGATATGGCAGGTGAGAACGTGTACATTGGGCCGCCGTTCAGGGCCAGGAAGTCCTGGCCTGCGAGCTTGAACGCGATGGTCATGACGCTGCCCTTCGGACCCGGCCCTGTGTCACCGTAGCGGGCAATGGCACCGATGCTTGAATTCTCGATGAGGGAGACGTAGAATTTAACGGCCTCCTCTGCCTGGCTGTCAAACCACAGGTTGGGGACAATCTTCTGCATGGACATTCACTCCGTGTGCAATATTCAGGATAAGCATCAGATCCACCCTTACCTGATAATCCTTTGCAGGCAGCGATAGGATGTCGGATCGTGATTGAGAGGTCCGGGGAAGGATCCGGATCTCTCCCGCAGTGGAGCCAGGGAACAGGCAGTATGCCCATGACGCCAGGATTCTGCCGCAGTTACCAGGCCGGACCCGTATTTCCAGCCATCGATACAGGCAGTAATGGTAAAATGTCCGATAAATATTGATTGTCGAAAAATATACATACCGTTGGATAGATATTTTCAATCGAGCCTGTTCGGGACTATGAGCGATGCGTTTCCTTCCATGCAGACCATGCATTTTCTT
>JAJRBS010000030.1 GCA_028679325.1 Methanoregulaceae archaeon
AGATACGTCAGGTACTCGGGTATCGGCTGGCCTTTCACGAACTTTGCCACGAACGCATCGGAAACCCCTCCGCCATAAGTCGGCTGGATGGCATTGAGGGTGGCCAGCTTTGGCGCCTTGGTAATTCCCGTGATATAGACCGATCCCTGCGGTGTAATGGCAATACCCCTGCCCTCATCGACCCCCGGACCTGTCAGGTAGGTGGAATAATTCAGGCTATTTCCAGCCGGCCCCAGGACAGAGTAGAATGAGTTGATGGCGCCAAGTGTGTTCCGATGATACGCGTTAACCGTAGTCGGGAGGTTTTGGGACCACGTGAGCCCGGTGATGTGGGCATAACCCTCCGAATCCACGTCAATTGCCCTCGCGGCGTCAAGATCTGAGCCGCCCAGATACGTGGAGTACAACAGGGGGTATCCGTACCGGCCGACCTTGGTTACGAACGCGTCACTGTAACCTCCAAAGACCGGCTGATAGGCGTTAACTATGGGGAAGCCTGACCAGGAGAAGGTTTCACCGGTTATGTAGGCATTGCCCTGGTTATCGACATCAATCCCGTACCCGGTCTCGATGACCCTCCCCCCCACGTATTCGAGGTAGACAAGAGTGCTCCCCCCAGAGCTGATCTTCGCGATATAGGCATCACCCAGACCGGTGAAAGTGGAGTTCTGTGATATGGTGGGGACGGGGCTGAAGGCGGCCCCTGCTCCTCCGGTAATGTAGGCATTCCTGGCCGAATCGAGCGCAATTGCCATACCGGAGTCCTGGTTTCTCCCGCCGAGGTATGTTGAATAAACGATCGAACCATCCTGAGACAGCTTGGTCACGAACGCATCATTCTGTCCGGCTAAAGCCGGCTGCACAGGATTCACGATCGGGAAATTCGAAGAATTGGTGATACCGGTGACGTAGGCGTATCCATCTTCGTCGACACGTATCCCCTGCCCTGAATCCGCGCCGCTCCCGCCAATGAACGTCACGTATACAGGCAGTGTCCCTTCCGGATTTATCTTGGCGACAACCGCATCAGAATAGCCAGCCGTTGCGTTTCCTGGATCATAGGGAACCGGGAAGGATTTACCGGTTACATAGATATTCCTGTCCGGGTCAAGGGCCACTCCGTTGGCCTCCTGGAAGCCGGTTCCGTTGAGATAGAGCCCAAAGACAAGAGTCGGATCAATAACCAGTTCCTTCTCCCTGTCGTACTCCCCCACCTCAAAGCCGATGGTATCGTCTTCGATGATGAAAGAAGATGGAACTTCGACCCTTCTCCCGTCAGACATCTGGTAACAGAACGGGGCCGTTTCCTCAAGCACCCCCGTTCCGGTCCGGATCTCCAGATTGCCGTTTTTGTTGAGCGACAGATTGTCCTGTCCCGAGTATCGTATTCTTATTGCTGATGTATCGGCACCAGGTTCCACATGGTAAGTGCTTTTTATCCCCTGCTCCACTCCTTCAATCTTCAGGTCAATTCCCGGATACAGGTCTTTATACCGTATCCCCCGGTAGGTCTCCGCACCAGTGACCCATGAGGCAGGGTCAGGCGACTTCAGGAAGTTGACCCTGCAGGGCAGTTTGTCGAAGCCCTCGACAACCAGGCCCCCGCTTGTCCCTTCAAAGCTGTATTCAAGGACAGGAGATGGATAATCCCGCCCCTCCCCGATGAGAGAGATGCTGGATCCGTCCTTTGTATAGAAGAGAATCCCTCCGCCGGTGATGACCTCGAAAAGGATATCGTCGCTGGTCTGCCCTTTATTCCCGATAAAGAACAAAGGTATTCCCGTCGACGGGACGGCCTGTTCTCCAGACGATTCAACCGAGGCTGCGGCCTCGGCCACCAGGGGCAGGCTGATATCGCCTGTCCCGGATGCCAGAGCCGGATCAGGGAGATCCGCGGCAACGGCAAAACCAAGGAACCCTGATACGGGCACCAAGAGTAGTATGAGCAGCAAGACATGTTTCTTATTCATAAAGAGCCCTTGTTGAGAGGTGAATGATTCATACTATATAAATTTATTCTGTGATTCGGCCATTTATTCCTCATTTTTCCCACAGCAGCGATTAAACTGGGGAAGCCTGAGCGACCAGTGAGAAGGGGGGCCTGGGTCGCTTATCATATGTTGTCCTTGAACAATATGGATATTTTGTCTGGGCTTCAACCTTGTTTACCAATATTTCTGTGGTTTCGTTGTCAGGTTATGGCTCAAGTGAGGTGACGTGAAGTGGAAGGAGCAGCCAGGGTATTTGCCAGTGAGTTCGGGAAAGCCACCCTGCCACTCCGTGGGGGTTCGGCTGACGAGGGTGTCCTTACTCCCTTTGCCTTGCCCTGCAGACTTCTCTTTGTAGCCGGGGCCCTGATTGAACTCCAGACCAGAGGAAAGGATTATTGGGCGGGCAGGGTTGCGGACCCCTCAGGGGTCTTCGAGATCAGGGCTGAGCGCCCGGATGCATGCCTCAGGCAGGCGCTGCTCGACCTGAACCCCCCCTGCTTCGTGACTATCCTTGGCGAGGCGAGGCCTGGACGGGGGACCCCACCGGCTTCGCCGACCATACGGCTCCTCGAGATCACTGAGACGGATCGGGCAGTACGGGATGCCTGGACAGTCCGGACTGCGGAGACAACCGTCCGTCGGCTCAGTCTCCTGGTGAACGCCCTTCGGGCAGGAACCGCTGACGAGGAGGTCATGTCCGCTCTCGGATTTTATGGAACTGCGAAAGCAGATATAAGGGAGATGGCGGAGACAGTGCAAAAGGCCCTGGCATCGGTCAGGGGACCAGCCCGTATTGAGGTCAGGGATGAGGATGTCCGGGAGAAGGTCCTGGCCATCATCCGTGAATCGGCCGGCAAATCAGGAATTTCCCTCGACGTGATCATCGATCGGGCAGGACAGGACGGGATCGATGGAGGCAGAGTCCGGGAAGCGGTCAGGGCCCTGGTCCTGGATGACGAATGTTACCAGCCGGCGCGGGATATGTTTAAGCCATTATGAGACTCGAATTCGTCGGGGAGGGCCCGGCGCTTCTGGTCAGGGAGGAGATCAGGGTTCTTGCGGTGGCGGACCTCCACCTTGGGATCGAATCCGACATGGCCCGGCATGGGATGCACTTCAGGAGCAGAAGCAAGGAGCGTATGGAAAGGCTTGAGGCCTGCATCCGGAAAAAAAAGCCGGACCTCCTGGTGCTCCTCGGAGACATCAAGCATAACGTCCCCGTCACGAGCAGGCAGGAGTACATCGAGCTCCCCGAAGCTGTCTCCCGGCTCCGGGCCCTGGTTCCTGTCAGGGTTTTTCCCGGGAACCATGACACGGGAATCGGGAGGTTCTTTTCTGAAGAGGAGATCCTTCCCCGGGAAGGGGGCATCATCGATGGGACCGGGTACATCCATGGACATACCTACCCGGCACCGGAACTCGCTGGCCGTCTGATCATATCCGGGCACCACCACCCGATGGTTAATCTTCAGGACGAGGTCGGATGTTCACTCCGTTCCGCTGCCTATCTTCACGTCCCCCTGGAGGAGTCATGCATCGGTTTTTCGAAAGGAGGAGAGGGGGGACGGAGCCGGGTTCTTTTCATGCCGGCTTTCAACGAACTCACCGGGTATGATATCCGAAAGACAGTGCAGGACCCCTTCAGCCCCCTGTCCCGGTGCATGAAAACCGGCGAGGCCGAAGTGTACCTGACCGATGGGACGTACATCGGTCCGCTGTCAGTACTGGAGGAACATGGACGAGATAGAGAAGCTTGACCCACGGATCCAGGAGTGTATCCGCAAACGGGGGTTTGCGGAACTGTCCGAGATCCAGAACCTTGCTCTCCCCCTGGCAGGAAAAGGAAAAAACCTCCTTCTCATAGCTCCGACCGGGACCGGGAAAACAGAAGGGGCGATGATCCCTGTTTTCGATGGCATGCTGAGAGGGACGGGCGGCGGCTTTACAGCCCTTTACATCACTCCGCTCCGTTCCCTGAACCGGGACATGCTCCAGAGGCTCTCCTGGTGGTGCGCAGAACTGGGGTTGACTATCGGCGTGAGGCACGGCGATACGACAGCTTCGGAAAGGAGGAGACAGGCCCTCTCCCCGCCCGACCTTTTGATCACCACCCCGGAAACACTCCAGGCCCTCTTCATGGGAAAGGTCCTCCGGAAGCATCTCCGGAATGTCAGGTATGTCATTGTCGATGAGATCCACGAGCTAGCCGGGAGTAAGAGGGGGGCCCAGCTCTCCGTAGCCCTGGAACGGCTGGTCCAGTACGGCGGGGAATTCCAGAGGATCGGCCTCTCTGCGACTGTCGGAAACCCCCGCGAGGTCGGGAGGTTTCTCTGTGGAGACAGGGATTTCGAGGAGGTTGTTGTCGATGTCACCAAGAACCTGGACATCTCTGTTGAGTTTACGGGAGATCAGTTCGAGAAGCAGGCCCAGTGGATATCCGAGGCCATCGACCTTCACGGGTCCACCCTCATCTTTGTCAACACCCGGGTAACCGCCGAGGCTCTCGGCCACCAGCTCTTCTCCCGCGGCGATGTCGAGGTTCACCATGGGTCCCTGTCACGGGACGTGAGGATAGATGCCGAGGAGCGGTTCAAGTCGGGCCGGATCAAGGGGCTCATCTGCACCTCATCCATGGAACTGGGTATCGACATCGGGCATATCGAGCATGTGATCCAGTTCGGATCGCCCCGCGAGGTCTCACGGCTGGTGCAGCGAATCGGTCGGGCGGGCCACAGTCTCCATGAGACGTCCCGGGGAACCATCCTGGCACTGGGATTTGACGACCTGCTGGAGTCTTTGGTGATTGCCCGCCGGGCAAAAGCAGGAGAGGTCGAGGAGGTGGTGCCTCCAAAAAATCCCGCCGATGTCCTGGCAAACCAGGTGGCCGGCCTGGCCGTCGAATACGGGAATATCTCACGGCAGAAGATCCGTGAGATTTTCTCCCGCTCCTACAGTTTTGCTGCCGCCGGTTCGCTTCTTGATGAGGTCTGTGACCAGATGGCAGAGCACCGCCTCGTCCGAATCGATGGCGAGTACATTATAAATACTCTTCGGGCCCGTCGCTACATGGCCTCCAACCTGTCGATGATACACGATGAGAAGAAGGTGGCTGTCTTTGACATGGTATCGCGACGGACTGTGGGAACCCTCGACGAGTCATTCGTGGTGGGATCGATATACACCGGTGTGGTCTTCATCACCAAGGGACAGCTCTGGAGGGTTCTTGACATGGGAGAAGGGAGGATAACAGTTGAGCCGGCCCGAAAGGTCAAAGGCGAGCTCCCTTCCTGGGAGGGCGAGCAGATCCCGGTTCCTTTCGCGGTCGCCCGTGAGGTCGGTTCTCTCCGGAGGACCCGTGACTTTGAATCATATCATGCCGGTGGTGAACCGAAAAAGTTCGCAGGACAGTTCCTTACGGAAATGGACAGGAACAGGAGTATTGTTTCCACCGACCAGCTGATCGTCATCGAGGACGCCCGCGAGGGGATCGTCTGCAATATCTGCGCCGGGCACAAGGCGAACGAGGCGCTGGGCAGGGTTCTCTCCGTCCTTCTCTCGGCCCGCTACGGCACGACGGTCGGCATCGAGCTCGGCGCATACCGGATCCTCCTCCGTCTTCCCGGTCACGTGAAAGGGCCCGATGTGAAGGAGCTGCTCCTCGGGCTCGAACCCGGCCACACCGAAGGCATCCTGCAACTGGCACTGAAGCGGACGGCGCTCTTCAAGTGGAAGCTCGTCCAGATCGCAAAGAAATTCGGTGCCATAGACCAGGATGCAGACTACGAACGGCTGAGCAGCTACAAGCTGACCGAGCTATTTGAAGGCACAGTCGTCCAGAAAGAGGCGTACCGCGAACTCTTCTCGGTCTACATGGATACAGCCAGGGCCGAACAGGTGCTGGAAGAGGTCAGGAAGATACAGACGGCGGTCGAGACGGGAAGGATCAGCATCCTCGGCGCGGAAGGGCTCTTCTCCTCCCGGGATATGATAGCTCCGACCAGCCCGGACCAGGCGGTCATTAGTACCCTTAAAAAAAGGATCGAGAACCAGGACATCATCCTCGGCTGCATGAACTGCCGGAAATGGAAGAGCAAAACCGTGGTCAGCAGGGTGCAGGAGAACCCTGTCTGTCCGAAGTGCGGGGCACGCCTGATCGCCGTCCTCAAGCCCTGGGAGGAATCCCTCTACGCCATCGCGGCCAAAAAGGAGAAGAGCGAAGAGGAACGGTCGGTTGAGTTGCGTCTTTTGAGGAATGCAAACATTGTCCTTTCCGGCGGGAAGAAGGCCGTTATGGCCCTGGCCGCGAAAGGAGTCGGTCCCGAGATCGCATCAAGGATCCTTGCCACCCTTGCCGAAGGGGACGCCTTCTTCCGCGAGATCCTGAAGGCGGAGAGGAATTACATCCGGACACACCGCTACTGGTGAGTCTGTCCGGGGGTCTCCCGTTTCTGTTCGATAAATGAACGGATCTCTCCGGATATCACCGGAATGAATGATGAATGCTCTCTGCAACAGCAATGGTCCGATATGTAACGCAAGAAAGAAATCCGATCATCGGTTCGATCGCGGGATCTGAGAACCCAACCGCCCGGCCTATTGAGGTTACGAACGGTTCCGGCGTTCCCACAAATACTCATATTTATTTTCCTTCGCCTCCAACAGATTGGAGGTGCGAGGGTAGCCAAGCCAGGTCAACGGCGCTGGATTCAGGGTCCAGTCTCGCAGGAGTTCTTGGGTTCAAATCCCATCCCTCGCATTTGTCACCATATGCATGTGTAATCATTCCACCATCGCAAAAAAGTAAATAATTTTATCGTAATAATTTTCTCGTATTGGTTCTGTTTTATCGAATCGGGGATATAAACATATACCGCATCGTCACATTGTAAAATTGATGCCGAGCGTATCGGCATTACAGTGATAGGAGGAGGTTGATGAAAAAATTCGGAATCATTACTCTTACCCTTTCCCTCCTGGTGATCGGCATGGCGATGGCAGACCCCGGGATTCCCAAGGTCAATGAAGTCCAGGGACTTACGACGTCCACAACGGTAATTGCCGCCGGGAATTTCAACGCCGCAAGCAGCGTTGATCTGACAATATCGTCTATTGTGCCAATCACAGGTATCCCAGGTGAAGATTGGGGAGACCCGGCAACATCCGGTCTGGCCACAATATATCAGACAGTGTATACTGAGGACACCCAGAACAGCGAGGTAGGGTTCCTCTCCTATGACAAGGATCTGGATGTCTCAACAGGCAACAAGGTCAGTGGCCAGTACAACATCCAGGCCGTCAAGCAGATCACCTACCTGGGAGTTGATGCATCTTCGCTGGTCACCAACGATTATCTGCTGCTCGATGGCGCCGGATGGCCAGGAAGTGCAGGAGAACGTTTGATCTGTCCCTTCGCAGCCAATGCCGTATATGGAGCATTCTGCAACCGGGTTGAGACAGGTAGTGTGATGAATCTCAAGGTTGCCAACCTGAACACCCAGATGGGTGACCGGTTTATCATGAAGGCTGCAGATTCGGGCGTCGAGATCTTCAACAATGTTGCTGTCGGTTCTTATGCAACGGACCTCCCGTCCAAAGGGTCGGTATCTGCCTATATCAGGGGAAGTCTGAAGGAGGGTGGACGGATGTCTGATGAGATGGATGTTGAAGGTCTCTACGAGACCGTTACCTTCTCTGACACCACCGGTATCTCAGGGGATATTTCTACCTTCTCGAAGGCGATGAGATACACCAGTGTCATAGACACGTCAGGGGATCACCTGCCAAAAGGTGTGGGACTTCCGGACTAACAAAGGGAAAATTCCCCTGGTTTTTTTTCGTAACACCCTCATGGAGCGGAGCCCGGGGCCAGGCCTGCGTATTGAGAAAGCGAAGATGAAAGGCATTCCTAATCCTGTCTGGCGAAAAAAAGTAACACTCATATACTGCATGATCAAATCGAAAATTGATGCTGAGATTATCGGCATTGTGTTGTAGGAGGAGATTGATGAAAAAATTTGGAATTATTCTTCTTGTTCTTTCCTTTCTTGCGGTCGGGATCGCACTCGCAGATCCCGGGATTCCCAAGGTCAACGAAGTCCAGGGACTGACGACGTCCACCACTGTGATTGCAGCAGGGAATTTCAATGCAGGAAGCAGTGTTGACCTGACGATATCGTCTGTTATACCTGTCACGAGTATACCTGGTCCCGAATGGAATGTACAAAACCCCGGGCGTGACGGGAGATCAATCTACCAGACCGTCTACACAGAAGATACCCAGAACAGCGAGGTAGGATTCATCTCGTACGACAAGGATCTTGACGTCTCGACCGGAAACAAGGTCAGCGGCCAGTATAATGTCCAGGCCGTCAAGCAGATCACCTACCTTGGCGTTGATGCGTCTTCGGTTGTCACCAACGATTACCTGCTTCTCGACGGTTCAGGATTCCCCGGTGATGCCGATGAGCGGCTGATCTGTCCTTTTGCAGGTGAAGGTGTCGCGTATCCAGCATTCTGCAACAGGCTTGAGACCGGCAGCGCCATGAACCTGAAGGTCGCCAATCTAAACACCCAGATGGGAGACCGGTTCATCATGAAAGCCGCTGATTCCGGTGTCGAGGTCTTCAACAACGTTGCTGTCGGGTCATACGCCACCGACCTCCCGTCAAAGGGATCGGTATCTGCCTACATGAAAGGCAGTATCAAGGAAGGAGGACGGATGTCTGATCCGAGCTCGGGTGGACAAGGAGCACGGTGCAACCTCTATGAGACTGTCACATTCTCTGACAGCACCGCTATCTCCGGTGATATCTCCACTTTCGCCAAGGCGATGAGTTACAAGAGTGTTATTGACACATCCGGGGACCTCGGGGCGGCGTAAAAGGGGAAAATTCCCCCTCCTTTTTTCCGGAACACCGCGTTTACGGGAGCAGCAGGACATTTCTACCCCACAAAAGATGCCGGGACTTCCTTTTGCCTCTCTTCTTCTTTCACGAGTAAGTTACCCCCTTCTGAGTGCTCCATTTCATTCTTTCAATCACCCTCCCCTCCCTTGTCCTTTTCTTCCATTTCGCCAGCTATAAATCCGGAGAACATCTTCAGATAGCATAGTGACTAGCGAAGCGGTCACCGATCCCAAAGGACCGGTGGGCGGTGAGTTTCGTGGGCTGACAGAATCAGAGGCCAGGGGCATTCTCGAGAAGACCGGCCCGAATGAGATTTTCCGACCCACCCCGGTGAACTTCCTCGCCATCGCCCGGCACGAGGTCACCGAGCCGATGATCCTCCTCCTCCTCTGTGTGGGGGTGGTATACGCCGTCCTCGGGCAGGAGGTCACAGACGCGGCGACTATTTTCATTGTCATCGCCCTGCTGGTGTTCGCCGAAGTCTGGAACGAGTACCGGGCCAAGAAAGCAATTGCCGCTCTCGGCCATATCACGGCCCCAAAGGCCAGGGTGATCCGGGACGGGGAGGTCCGGGAGATAGATGCTGCCAGCGTGGTCCCCGGCGACCTCCTGGTCCTTTCCCAGGGGACCAAGGTTGCCGGCGACGGAACCGTCATCAGGGGCATAGACCTCCAGGTCGATGAATCTGCCCTGACCGGTGAATCGTTCCCCGTGCCAAAGGCCGAAGGGGAGCAGATCTCCGCTGGAACGGTGGTCGTGGCCGGGGAAGGGATGGGCCGGGTCACCATGACCGGCGGCAGGACCCGTCTTGGTCAGATCGCCGCCACTGCCCAGGAGATCCGGCCCCCAAAGACACGTCTCCAGCTGGCCATGAAAGATCTTGCCGGCAAGCTGGTCTACATATCGGTGGCCGTTGTGGTCCTGATCACCGTTGTCGGAATCCTCCGTGGCCAGGACCCCGGTACCATGTTCCTGACCGGTCTCTCGCTGGCCTTCGCCACGATCCCCGAGGAGCTTCCGATCATCATCACCATGGTCCTCGGCCTTGGCGCCTACCAGCTCTCGCGGAGCAATTTTCTTGTCAAGAAGCTGAAGGCGGCAGAGACTCTGGGCGATACGACGGTTATTGTCACCGATAAGACCGGTACCATAACCGAAGGGGACATGAAGGTCGTGGCGACGTTCCCGCCTCAGGAGAAAGAGGTTATCAGGGTTGCAGCCCTCGCCGTCCCGGACTTCTCCTCATCTCCCCTGGATGACGGGGTGAGGAACCGTGCCCGTGAACTCGATATGACACCCCCGCCCTCTCCTGTCCTCCACAAGAGGGACTTTGGGAACGGGCTCCGGACACGGGCCCTCGTGAGGTCCGGGGATGGGCGTCCTGTCCTCTACCTTTCCGGGGCCCCTGAAGAGGTCATGGCCGCCTGCGGGCAGATTCCCCCCGGGGCGGGACCTGCACTCGCGGAAGAGACCGCGAAGGGGAGAAGAGTTATTGCCGTTGCTTCCCGGATTCTCCTCCCCGGTGAGGAGAACCTCCCTGTACCCGCCCTTGAGCATAATCTCCTTTTCGACGGCCTGGTGGCCTTCGAGGATCCGCCGAGGCCCGGTGTCTCTGAGACCATCTCGCAGGCTCTTGAGGCTGGGATCCGCACCGTGGTTGTGACCGGCGATCACCCGGACACGGCCCGGTTCATCGCCTCGCAGGTTGGGATCGGCACGGCGCCGGTCAGGGTGGCAACAGGGAGGGATCTCGACACAATGGACGACCCGGAGCTAGGGGAGACTCTCAAGACGGTCTCGGTCTATGCCCGGGCGACACCTGAAAACAAGTACCGAATCGTCAGGGTTCTGCAGCAGGAAGGGGAGATTGTCGCTGTCACGGGAGATGGTATCAACGATGCCCTGGCGTTGAAAGGAGCGGATATCGGTATCGCCATGGGTGTGCGGGGGACAGATGTAGCCAGGGATGCTGCGGATGTCATCCTTGCCGATGATAACTACATCACCATCATACGCGGGATCTTCGAGGGCAGGAAGTTTGTCGAGAACCTTAAGAAGGGGATCACCTACTACCTCTCGATCAAGACCGCGCTCGTCCTCATCTTCCTCCCCCCGGTCTTTGCCGCCCTCCCCCTCCCCTTCTCTCCCATCCAGATCATCCTGCTTGAGCTCTTCATGGACCTCGGGGCCTCGGCCGGAT
>JAJRBS010000126.1 GCA_028679325.1 Methanoregulaceae archaeon
ATGATGTAGAAGACCGTTGCCACCAGGAAGACGTCGATGATCTCGATGAAGGTTGCCAGGAGGTCCTTGAGGAAATGAACACTGAAGTCCGGGTTGACCACCGTATTGACGATGGCGTAGATAACGACGATGAATCCCATGGCGAACAGGAATACCGAGATAAGCGCCGTCCCGATGACAGCCAGGGTAAAAAGCCACTTGCTCGACGAGACGATGGCCTTGATCATGGAGCCTCCTCCCTGATCAGGCTCACAGGTGTCACTGTCGATGGCCATCAGATCTCCCTGGATAACGAATCCATGTACGCTTCTTGAGTCTCGGGGCATAAGGCATTTTCTCTTTCGATCCTGATCGTGTTTCACCGTCAGACGGATGTTCTTGCGTGCCGATGGACGAAAAAAGGTGGCTTCAGGGGGCACGCAACAAACACCCCGGTACTACCAGTATGAGGGGATTATTGTCTCCTCAGGAGATCCCAACCTCCCACGCCCCGTCAGACACGACATTCACCACATACCACCCAGCTTCAGGAATCGCCACATCGATCGTCCCGTTGTATGCCCCGAACTGGTTCGGGAGCGGCTGGACAAAGGTCCCGGTCGGGTCAAAGACGAACCCGCCGCTCTCATTGTAAAGCCAGACAGCGAAGGGTCCTCCTCCGTCATTCTTCAGGGAAAACGAGGTGGCTTTTGCCGCGAGGTTTATATAACCGCTCACAGCAGGGCCCGTTCCATTCAGGTGAACGGGAGGAGCAGGAGGTCTGTTCGCTTCCGGTCTTCCGAGGGTGACATCCCAAATCCCGTTGGAGGTAACGTTCAGCCAGTACAAACCGCCCACGGGTATTCCTGCTGCCTGGGTTGCACGTACCTGGCCGGAACCCCTGATGACCTGCTGGTAAAAATCGTCATTCGATATCTCGACCAGAAAGAGGCCAGTACCGTTCTGCTCGACCTGCACGAGGTAGAGTCCCGCTTGAAAAGGCACCTGGAGGGACATGTTCCCTGATCCGACGTGTCCGGTCGCCACAGGAGTCCCCGTCTGGACAGGGATCGCAGTCCCTGTTGGGAAGGGAGTCGTCTCTCCTGTATTCCTGTTTACCAGGCATCCTCCTGCCATGCAGGACAGGGCAAGGAGGAGCGCAACGAGGAAGGGATATATCCGGTTCATGGATCTCGACTCTGAACAGGATCTGTTGTCCTGCAGAAAAGAAATTTCTGTTCGTCCTGGTCATACACCGTCCGGATAAAAAAAATAACGAGGTATCAGCAAGGTCGCCTTTTTTCCCTTCATCCGTTGGCATCTGGATCGTTATTCATGGCCCCTCACCGTCCCATTCGTCAAGCCGTTGATAGGTCATCTCTTCCTGCCGGCCGCCCCGCATCAAAAGGGCCCCGACCAGGGAGATCACCCCGGATGCGATGAAGAAAGCCCCGGCCAGCTGGACGATAAACAGGGAGGTCGCTTGCGTAGAAAAAAGGATGGATATCCCGATGGCAGCAAGAAAGATACCCCCGGCGGCGACAAGGATCTTCATGGCCGCCGGGCGGACGGTGAACACCGATGAGAAGAGGAGTCCGAAGCCTGCAATAATGGCGAGGATGGAGAAGAGGACGGCCATGAAAGCCCCGATGATCCCCGGGTTGACAAACGAGACCAGCCCGAAGATGAGGAATACTATCCCGATGATCGCAGGAACAGCGGCAACTGCCCCCCCGCCCCGCGACATGCCATAGGCAATGGCAAAGAGAATGACAGCAATGATGATAGCGACGAGCCCGAAGAGGTAAATCGTGATCCGTATCGCCTGCTCAGGGAAAAGGATGAGGAGGACCCCGATGACCACGCCGAGTATCCCCAGTGCAACAGGAAATCTCCACGAACCGCCGGGATTCATCCTGCAGACGAATACCATTGCCTGAATACTGGAACGCAATTGTGGAAAAAGCTGTGGATGCAGGGAATTTTGACGGAGCAGTTGAAACGGTTAACCCAGTCATGACAGCCCTCTGCCTGGAATTTTCATTCTCAGCGAACAAGCGCATTGGGGGCGACCCCGAATCATGAATTCATCAAAAGGGCTTTATCCGCCCCTGCCGTTCATCTCTCATGGAACGGCTCTACCGTTCAAGGACAGACCGGATCATCGGCGGGGTCTGTGGAGGTATCGGGATATACTACAAAACGGACCCGAACCTTGTCCGTGTCCTCTGGGTAGTCCTCACCCTGCTCAGCGTGGGGATCGGCATCATCGCATACATCGCTGCATGGATACTGATCCCTGAAGAACCTGAGACCCCTGCCTGATCCCGGTTCCTTCGCAGGGTGTTATTTTTCCCGGCTGGATTTCAGTGCTGGTGGATCTTTTTAAGAATCCAGGCCATGTTAGCGCCGAGGTTCCGCATGGTCCCGATCCCCTCCCCGTCCTGCTCGACTTCCCCGGGGTGGAGCCCGATACCCAGGTTCCAATAGGTCGATCCGACGGTATACATCCCGCTGATTCCGAAGAAATGGTTGATGGTGTCAAAGGCATGGATACCCCCGGCCCTCCTGACCGCCACAATAGCCGCTCCGACTTTGCGGGTATACAGACCCCCGTTTGCCATACCGACAAAACCGGACCGGTCGATGAGAGCCTTGGTCTCGGAGCTGACATCGGCGAAATAGGTCGGTGATCCAATAAGGATCCCATCCGCCCCTGCCATCTTCTCGATGCAGTCGTTCACCATATCATCGATAACACACTGCCGGTCCTGGTTCTCGAAACACTGCCCGCAGGCGGTACAGCCATGCAAGCGCATTCCCCCGACCTGAACCAGTTCCGTTGAGATACCCTCTTCTGAAAGGGTGGAAAGGACATGTCCGAGCAGGTGCTCTGTGTTTCCTCCCTTCCTCGGGCTTCCGTTGAAAGCAACGACCTTCATCGGATGAAACTAAGAACCGTTAAAAGATAAAGGAAGGGGTTATCTGGAAAAATTGGTCAGTCCTTTCTGCTCCACAGAAGGAGGGAGACCATGCCCAGGGCCACGAAAGCCAACACCCCGGGGAGAGATCCCTGTGTCGGAGTGGGGGTCGTCACCGGGACAAGGATGGCCGTGACAGGTGTCGTCTGGCCGGCTGCAACCTGTGCCGAGACCTCCCAGTCCGAGTACCCCGGGAGCTTGAGGAGGATGAGGTGAGACCCCGTGCTTACTCCGGGGAGAGTGAGGGGGGAGATCCCCATGTACACGTTGTCAAGGAAGACCTGTGCCCCAGCCGGGCTCGATGATACCTGCAGAGTCCCGGTTCCCGGGGCCACTGTCGGACGATCGGTGGGGGTGGCCAGCAGGGTCTGGCTCACGGTCGTGGTCCCACCCGCGGTGACCTGGACCTGTCCGCTCCAGTCCTGGAAGCCCTGGAGGGAGAGGCGGACCTGGTGGAACCCGGGAGAGAGGCCCGAGGCGAGCTGCGGTGCCGGGCCATAGTTTCGTCCATCAACGTAGACCGAAGCCCCCTGGGGAAGAGAGGTGGCGTAGATGCTCCCGGTCGAGGGGGCTACAGCGGTCAGGCTCCCGAAGACGTAGGTGCTCTTTCCGGCGCTCACCGATGCGGTGGTCGAATAAGGCTGGTACCCGGCCATGCTCAGCTGGATGGTGTGGCTTCCAGGCAGGACGTTATTGAAAGTACAGGGCGTGAGCTGCGAATTCCCGCCATCGAGGATGGCTGTGGCCCTCTCGGGGTTCGAATCGACGGATATGCTCCCGTACTGGGAGACCGGGGTGAGGTAGGCATTCACGGTTATGGTCTGACCCTCGGCCGGGTTGCCCTGGTACGATGCGTCCCACTCCTGGTAACCCGGTGCCGTGACCCGGATGACGTGGCCAGGCGTCCCGGTGCTCGATACCTCGACCGTTACCGGGCTCGTACCCTGGTAGATGTTGTCAAAATAGACGCTCGCTCCGGAGGGAACAGAGGAGATATAATAGTAGCCCTTCCCTCCGCCGATTGGCGGCGTGGTCGGCTGGGTCACCGGGATGAAGACCAGGTCGGCATGGATGGGGATGGTCTCACCAGCGGCAGGATTGTCAAAGATGGTCTGCGAATACGGGTAATACCCGGACAGCGTCATGCTCAGGGTGTGTTCGGGGACACCTGTGGTGTACACCGTGACGGTCACCGGGGTGGTTCCCTTATAGGACCCGTCAAGAGTGACCGAAGCCCCGGACGGGGTCGAGGTGATCTGATAGTAGCCCTGGTCCCCGCCAATCTGGGCCGCAGCCGGGAGGGCGACGAATAGTGCAGCTAATGCAAGGATGAAGATGTTCCGCATGTTTTTCATGATTGTTTCACCGATACAGAAGAGAGATCGATGCCGGGAGATATGAAACCCGATGGTTTATCAGCAGACTTTCTCTCTTTCCCGGAAAAACCCCGTTCACGGCCCTCTCTGAAGGCTGAAGCCTCTCTCACCGGCAAAATCTAAAAAATGATTCAGAAGACCCTGAAGGTCCCGAACATAGTGCCGGAATGGGGGTCACACTGGAAGTGATAATCTCCCACGCTGCAGGGGGCGGTGAACGTGTACGTGATAGAAGAGGGTCCGGTGATGATCTGGCCCTTGAACAGGTTCGCTGTTCTCTGATTGTTGGTGTAGAGGGCGAAGTTGTGGGGAACCCCGGAATCCTGGTTCTCGAAGTTGATGGTCACGTTCGAACAGGCAGGGACAGAGATGACCGACGTGTTGAAGGCGATGTTCTTCGCGACAAGCCCGATGGTCGCCGCACCGGGCGGGGTCGTGGTTGCTGTCGCCGTAGCTGTTGCGGTAGTTACCGGCACTGTCGTCGCGGGGGCGGTGGTAGCGGGGACTGTGGTCGGAGGCGAAGTCATGGTCATGGTCGGTGTCGGCGTGACCGGGGGGGCCGGCGTCGTACATCCTGCCGCAAGGAGCAGGGAAACGGCCAGGAGACCGAGAAGAAGATACGTGCGTTCCTGTCTCATGACTGCACCAGTATCTTTGCTGGCTCTTAATGTTTCCGGCCAGGCCATCTCTTTAAATCCTTTCCTGTCAATTCCATCTGGTACAAAAGAAAAAACGAGGAGATTGCGGTATGAGTATGTTAAAGGAGTTCATGGATTTTCTCTATGAGTACAAGGTCATCGCCCTGGCTATTGCGTTCATCATCGGTGTGGCGGCGACCCAGCTGATCCAGTCCCTGGTGAATAACATCCTGATGCCAATCATCACCTTCTTCATCCCGGGCGGTGCCTGGCAGGAGGCGACATTCACCATCGGACCCATCGTTATCAGCTGGGGCGCTTTCCTCGGGGACCTGATCTACTTCATCATTGTGGCCCTGGTCGTCTTCTTGGTCGCAAAGAAGGTGCTCAAGGAAGACAAGGTCGCAAAGAAATAACCTTTCACTTTTTTCGTCCGGAAGTCTGGCGACGGACCTCAGGTGTGCCGGGACGCCATGAACGTATCGAAATTTTCTCTCTGAATATGCGAGGGGTGGGATTCGAACCCACGTACACCTTCGTGACCGGATCTTAAGTCCGGCTCTTTTGGCCAGGCTTAGATACCCTCGCCCGTGCGATTCTGTACAAGATATTCATGTACAATCATAAGATAGTCGATTGCCGGTCTGCCGGGAAGGGGAAGATCACCGTGAATGCTTTTTCGACGAAGGCTGAAAAACGCCGGACTTTCCCATCACATCCTAACCGATCAGCAATGTCCGGGAAAAGAGATTGAAGTTTTCAATACGCCGCTGTAGGATTGATGTTCTGGAAGGGCACCAGCACGTCTCTCACCGTGTAGGTGCTCCCGTCCACGAAGCTGACATTCACGATCACACGGTCGGTCCGGGTGGTCCCGTCGAGGATGATCTCAGTGTTGATTGCTGGTTTGATGGCCGACTTCGACTCCTTTGTGCCATCGGACCGGATGACCGTGGCTTGCATGAGAGTAGCGAACCCGAGGCCCTGCCCGCCGTTAAAGGTCACGACAATGTAGGGGTCGATCGAGACCGTGTTCTTCAGGA
>JAJRBS010000129.1 GCA_028679325.1 Methanoregulaceae archaeon
ATCGACTCGATGACCGCTGACTTGTTCGTGACGCCGGCGTTCTCGACCGACTGCTTGATGACATAGACGCCCTCGTAGGTCGAGGCCCCCATCATCCCCGGGAACCCGCCCCACTTCTTCTGGTATGCCTGCTTGAAGGCCGTTATGTCGTCCGCTATGGGCCCGGAGGGCACGGCATATGGGCTGAAGCGGGACTCGATGATCGATCCCTCGCCGTACTGCCCGACACCGCTATAATAGTCGGGATCGTCATTGCACTCGACGACCAGGAAGATGGCGTTCAGTCCCACGTCACGCCGTGCCTGGATGACCATGGGGACCTGTTCATTCAGGAAGGCCGCTGAGTACACCACGTCCGGTCCAGCCGCCTTCACGGAGGTGAGGATGGTGTGGTAATCGGTCTCGCCCATCTTGAAGGTCTCGTTTGCCACGATGACCACCGGGAGATTCTTCTGCGCTATGGTGGACATCACAGCGGTCTGCACCCCTTTTCCGTACGGGCTGTCCTGGTACACAAGGGCCATCCGGAGCGGCCGGTCGGCTGAGAGGTTGAACGCCCGGATGATCTCCGGGCGGATCACATCGCTCGCAAAGATAGTGGTCTGCATCCCGTAGTCATCCGTGGTCGGGCAGTGGTGGAAGATACCGCTGGTGTTGACGTCTGTCCGGTGGGTGATGACCGGGCTCGAAGCACCTGTCACCACGTAGGGCATACCATTCTCAGAGACAATGGACTCGTGGGCTGATACCACAGCGCTCGAGAACCCTCCGACCATGGCGTCGACCTTGTCCTCCGTGATCAGCCGGGTCACCGCTTTCTGGCCGCCTTCCCGGGTAGACTCGTCATCCCCCAGGACTACGGTTACCGGGACTTTCTTTCCCAGATTCTTGACATAGACCCCGCCATCGGCATTGATCTCTTCAGCGGCAAGAACTGCCGACTGCCAGATATCTTTTCCCGTGGTACTGGCCGGGCCGGTCATCGATGCGACGACACCGATCTTCAGTTCGTCACTGCTGGCCTGCTGCTGTGTGCAGCCTGCGGCAAGGAGCGCCGCTACCAGCAGCACTCCGGCGAGAAAGGCTCTCCTGTCCATGCAATTGCACCTTGCTATGCTATGACATGGCTCACATCTTATTTGTTTCCAATGGAAAACCCTGGTTTACCCATCTACCCGGACGTAGGAGATCTTCTCTCCCGAAAAAATCTGTTCGGGCGGCGTTGAAGGGTTGATGACCACGATCTCCGGGGTTGCAAAGAGGCGGAGTTCGATCTCGAGATTCGAGGTGCCTATTCCCCGGGTGATATAGGTCTTCACATTGTTTCGTTCCACGAGACCGGAAAGGTCCTTGCCCGGGATGTTGAGGTTGTCCGGGAGGAACTGGCCCCCGTGGGTATGGCCGGACAGGATGAGGTCCGCATCCCAGTCGGCACGGCACTCCGGCTCATGGATCATATAAATGGTGAACGCGCCAGTGGCCGGCACTGACGGCGGGTCCGCCATTCCCGCCCAACCGTCGTCTACTCCCACCAGGAGGAGCTGTGTGCCGTTCAGGTCCATTTCAATATACTCGTTCCCGAGGACATGAACCCCGTTCTCCTCCAGGATCTGTTCGAGACTGGCGGCGAAGGCCAGATCGGTGGTGTTGTCCCGGAGAGAGGAGACATCGTAACCTTCAAGATCATAGCATGCCCCTGAGACAGCCAGGTTCTTCCCGATCCACCCTGCCGAGGTGAGCCCCGCCTTGTAGTCATGGTTGCCAAGTACGGCGTAGACCGGGGCGTCGACCTTGCTCCACACCTCCTGGTAATGGAAACCGGATTCGTTCTCGTAGGCGAAGTCTCCCCCGATCAGGACCAGTGAAGGGTCGAGCCTGTTAATCTCATCGATGATCAGGAGGGTATGGCCGATGTTCTGTTCGCGGAGGTGGGGGTCCGCGATAAAGACGATGTCTTCCGGTGCACCGTCGATATAAAGAACAGTGATGTCAGACTTCTTGGCCTCGACGTACATGTAACCGACCGAGGCGTTCAGAAGCCCGACTAAAACAATGATCGAGCAGACCTCCCACTTCCCGACCTTCGGGAGACGGGGAGGTTTCAATCCTCCACGCATGAATGTCTGTCAGTTTGGAGGTCTTTCATAAAAACCTTGCCGTTCAGGGCAAAAGTTCGAAATCGATGTGTCCCCGGTAGGGGTCTGTACCTGCCAGCACGACCCTGACCTTCTGCCCGACTGTGAGATCCTCTCCGCCCCTGATGATCTTTCCCTCAGCGGGAGGGGAGACCACCCGGACGAAAGTCCCGTGCACCGTAACCCCGGTGACGAATGATTCGAAGGATTCCCCGACGCGGCCTTCCAGCAGCACGGCGGCCGAGGCCTTCCGCATGAACCTCTCCACCTTCTGCGATGACTTGTCCCGGTCGGTCAGCCAGCCAGCGAGATCCGAAAGCTCAATCGGTCCGTAGGGAGAGGGTTTTTTTGAGAGAACCGACTTGATCATCCGCTGGTTGATGATATCCGCGTACCGACGGTTCGGGGCAGTGGCATGAGTATAGTCGGTGACCGCCAGCCCGAAGTGCCCGACCGATTCCTCACCCGGGTCGACAACCACATACTCGCCCGGCCCCATCAGCTTCACCACGGTAAGGGACAGGTCAGGGAAGCGGTCGGGATCGGCGTCCTTCCGGCGGACCAGGAAGGCTGCGAGCGCCTTCGAATCCGGTCCGGCGGGAAGACTCTCGCCGTAACGGGCGGCGGTCTCCACGATACCGTCCCAGTACTTTGGGACGCGGACTATCCGCTGTATGGCCGGGAGACCGGCCTCCTCCAGAGCAGACACCATGGTCTCGTTGGCGGCGATCATCAGCTCTTCTATCAGCGACCGGGCCCGGTTCTTGGACTCGACGACCAGGTCCCTGACTATTTCTCCTTCGACAACGGCACGGGGCTCCAGGGTCTCGAGCTCGAGTGCCCCCCGGGTCATCCGGTGGCGGTGGAGGCGCTGGGCGACCTCATCCTGGAGCCGGATCTGTCCCTCCAGTTCCGGGTTCTTCTGTATCGCGGGCGGCAAGGGGCCGGTTCCCTCGAGCCAGCTTCCTACTTCCTCATAGACGAGCTTGGCCCGGTTCCTGACCAGCGCCCGGTAGATCTGGCCGGGCCGGGTGGTCCCGTCCGGGAGAACTGTGTATACGATGACCACGGCCAGGCGGTCCTGGTTTGGCAGAAGGGAGGAGAGGCCGGCCGAGAGCCTGTCAGGGAGCATGGGGAAGGTCTCCACGCCAGTATAGACCGAAGTCCCGTTGTGAGCGGCGTGCTGGTCTGTCAAGGAGCCGGACGGTACGTACAGGTCAACGTCGGCGATGGCCAGCTTAACCGCGATTTCGCCATTGGATGATGGTTCGCAGTATTCGAGCTGGTCGAGGTCCAGGGAATCGGGGTTATCGATGGATGACCAGGGAAGGTCGCGGAGGTCTTTTGCTTCCACTGACATAATGTCGGGTGCAAGGGCGTCGACCTCGCGGAGCACTTTTTTCGGAAAATGAGGGATGAAACCATAATCGAGCATGGTCTTATAAGCGATGGCTTTCAGGTCAACCATCCTTCGGCGGGGCATGATCAGGAAAGAGGTTCGTCTCTGACCTTAAATTGAACGGTACATCTCATTAAAGACTTCAGTCCGGGAATTCATAGACAATGAATGTCTCTGTCATCCTCGGCCACCCGCACCAGGAGAGTTTTAACCATGCCATCGCCACTACTGTTCTCGATACCCTGAAGAGGAACGGCCACCGGGTTTTTTTCCACGACCTTTACACCGAACGGTTCGATCCGGTCCTTCCCTTCGCAGAGATACCACGGGAGACCGGGCTGGACCCGGTCATCGACGGCCATTGCCGGGAGATAGCGAAAGCAGATGGGATCATCATCATTCATCCAAACTGGTGGGGACAGCCGCCGGCGATCCTGAAGGGCTGGGTCGACAGGGTGATCAGGCCTGGCGTCGCCTACCGGTTTCGTGAAGGCGATCCCGGAGAGGGAGTTCCTGAGGGACTGCTCCGGGCAAAAAACGCCATGGTCTTCAACACTTCGGATACACCGCAGGTACGGGAAAAGGAGATCTTTGGCGACCCCCTGGAAAACCTCTGGAAGACCTGCATCTTTTCATTTTGCGGAGTCCCGGAATTCCACCGGAGAATGTTCTCGGTAGTGGTGACAAGCACGGAGGAGGAGAGACGGGGGTGGCTGGGCGAAGTGAGAGAGCTGGTAAATACCCTCTTCCCGGTTGTCGGTCCGTAAGATGCCTGAGGCTGTCTGCCAGATCCTTTAGAATCAGAAATCGGGATCCTTCAACACATTATTCCGGTTTATTCAATGAAGGTCCTTGTCTCCTTCCGCCACTCCCCCTTCCGTCCATCCTTCATACCCCTCATGGAAGAGAAAAACGGCGATGACCAGGGCGGCGAGGGGGTCCGCCTGCCAGAACCCGAAGAAGTAATTACCGGCAAGCCCCGCAAGGAGAGCTATCGAGAGAAAGGCGCAGGCCAGGGTCTCCTTCGCATCAGCAAGAAGAGCCCTGCTCCCGATCTGTCTCGCGATGATGATCTTCCTCCAGGCCAGGAACGGCATCACGATCAGGGAGAGGAGGGCGATAACCATTCCCGGGATTGACGGTTCAGCTGCTTCCCTGAGGAGAAGGGCCGCAATCGCCCTGAAGGTGACATAGGCTCCCAAGATAAAGAAGGTCAGGGCAACGAACTTCACCGCCTTCTTCTCAATAATTCCCTCTTCATCGACTGATACCACGCCGTGCTTGCGGAGCCGCCAGATGAGCACGAGCCCGGAAAGCGATTCAACCACGCTGTCGAGACCGAAACCGACTAGGGCTATCGATCCCGCCATGTAGCCAAAACCGATGGAGGCGATCGCTTCGACCGTGTTGTAGGCTACGGTGAAGTATTCGAGATAGAGGGCCTGGCGATGGAGATCTGCCACGGATCAGGATGAGTCGTAGGGGGTGATAGGAGTTTTTGATTTTTTTTTCAAAAATATGAATACGCGGCTGAACGCGGAAGTCAGACCCAGTCTACATGTACGATTTCCAGATCTCATACTTCTCGAAAAATTCATCCCGGGAAACAGGTGAATTTCCGATCATTGCAGTGACATCATCCCTGTCAAAGAGTTTAACGCCGGATACTGATGCCGATTGTTTTGCATCGTCGGTAAAGTGATTGTTTGTCATGATCCATGCCTGATTTGCTCTTGCAGATTTTTTCGCACTGTATACCTGCTCAACAGAAGCATGATCAACCCGCTGACCTTGTCTCTTCGCCTGGATGGCCGTCGTCATATCTGCTCTCTTAACGATCAGGTCGGCTCCGTTGCGCCTCGCCAGGGGAACCATTTCCACAGAATACCCCTGTTTTTGAAAGAATACTTTCAGGAAGAATTCGAATTCCTTTCCTTCCATCGTGTCAATATCGTCAATCATGATATAATCTTGCGAAGATTCAGGCGATGCTGCTGCAACCGGCCGTGATTCTCCTGATTGAGGTCTCTCTGGTCGTATCAATTGTTTTTTTTCAGGCAATGCTTCCGGCAACAGCGGTTCTCCTTGCCGGAGTTTTCCTGCCTGAAGGTATTGAGGTTCGTCTGTCCGGGATTCACCTGATTCCTGGGATCGCGATTCCTTTCGATGCCGGGTTGCTGGTTGGAGTACCTTTACACCGATCAGGAGGAGAGAAAGAAAAATTGCCATATACAAAAGGAAGAGGAGGTAATTGCTCTTCCCCGATGCTGATACAATCTGCACAGGGGCTTCTGTTGGCCTCGCCTCCACGTAAGGAATAGAAGGTCGTGGCGGTACAGTCGTTAAATCTCCGGACAGATAAAAAACAATGTCATCAAAGTCCCCGTCTCCTCCTCCATACGATTCTTCAAAGCCTACACGCAAGCCTGTCGCCGAAGACATGACCTGGGCATGCGGCCTCTTATCCGGGTTTCTGCCAGCTGGCCCGGTAAAGAAGGTTGACCGGGGGTCGGAATTATTGGTGATATAAAATATCAATTCCTCGCCCTTTCTGAATTTTTCCAGATTTCTGTTGTAGTTCAAGGGTAATTCGTCCATCGATCCAAAAATGATACTCTCGGGCTCGAGAAGTCCGAACCTCATGTCGGGATTCGGATCGTTTCCGCCAAAAGTGATGACGACGTCCCGGGCATCCGAGCTCGCAAAGATCTGGGATCCGAATGACGTCTCATCCGACGGCACAGCGGCCGATGTCGTCAGGAGGAGAAGAGTGATTGCAATGAAGAAAATGCATGGTCTGCATGGAAGGAAACGCATCGCTCATAGTCCCGAACAGGCTCGATTGAAAATATCTATCCAACGGTATGTATATTTTTCGACAATCAATATTTATCGGACATTTT
>JAJRBS010000162.1 GCA_028679325.1 Methanoregulaceae archaeon
CAGCTCTGCTCTCCGTCCCGATCGGGTTAAGTGCTGCGGAACCGATCCATTCTCCATGCAGATGAGGATAGGCGGAAAAGAGGTTTCCACGTCTGAAGATCGGTGGATACCGGTTATCAACCCTGCCAACGGCCGGGAGATCGATCGGGTACCCGAAGGGACGGTCTACGATGTGGAAGATGCGGTGAGGGAGGCTGAGGCTGCCTTTGACGGCTGGGCACGTCGCACGACACGGGAGCGGGGCATGGTTCTTCTTCGGGTGGCGGAGACGGTCAGGAAACGCCATCGGGAACTCGCCAGTCTTCTTACATCGGAGCAGGGTAAGCCCTCCCGTGACGCTGTCGATGAGGTCCGCGGATTTGCCAATATCCTTGAATTTTATGCCGAAATATCCGGGTCTTTTCACGGAGAGTTTATCGGTCTTGGCCAATCCGGGGACTGCCTGGTCAGGTATGAGCCGCTCGGACCTTGCGGGGCAATCATTCCCTGGAACATGCCGGCTATCCTTATGGGGTGGAAGGTCGCCCCTGCACTTCTTGCCGGGAATACAATGGTCTTCAAGCCTGCCTCGCTGACACCCCTTACGGTCCTCTCCCTCGCCGCCATCATGGAAGAGGCGGGTCTCCCCCCCGGTGTCCTGAATGTCGTCACCGGGACAGGTGAAGGGGTTGGTGAAGCGATCATACGCCACACCGCAATCAAGAAGATCTCTTTTACAGGAGATATCGAGACCGGAAACAGGGTCGGGGAGCTTGCTCGGGCCAGCCTTAAGGATGTTCATCTCGAACTTGGGGGCTCGGACCCGATGATCGTATGGAATGACGCGGATATCGGAAAGGCTGTCGAGGGGTCGATCCGGGGAAGATTTTACAATGCAGGGCAGACCTGCACTGCGGTCAAGAGACTGTATGTCCATGAAGAAATCGCCGATGAGTTCATACCCGTCCTGAAGCAGAGAGTGGAAGCGCTTCGTGTGGGAGACGGCAGCAACCCGGCTGTTGACATGGGCCCACTCACGGGAAAAATACCCCTGGAACGGATAGAGGCCCTTGTCAGGGAGACCCGCGAAGAGAGACAGGGGAAGATCATAACAGGAGGGGAACTCCTGACGGGAACAGGTTATAACGGCGGATTTTTTTATGAACCGACCCTGGTTACCGAGCCGACCCCCGGATGCCCGCTCCTCCGGGCGGAGACCTTCGGACCAGTCCTCCCGGTCATGACCATTCCCGATCTGGATGCGGCAATCGCAGAGGCAAACTCGACACGCTATGGCCTGGGGGCTTCGGTATGGACCCGGGATATATCCGTTATAAAGCAAGTCTTCTCCGATGTTCAGGCAGGAGTTATCTGGGTGAACAGGCATCTCACCCTCCCCCCCGAAGTTCCTTTCGGTGGGGTGAAGGACAGTGGGATAGGAAGGGAGAACGGACTGCAGGCCTACCGTAGTTATACCCGGACAAAAGCATTGTACATGAACTGGTAAAAGGTATGTGCAAAGATTGATACTGCCAGGCATGGCCCCGGACCGGCCATGCTCAATGATGAAATATCAGAGCAGGAAATAATCGGCTGGCTGAAAGACAGGGGAATATTAGGTTGAAGGGGCCTCCGGGCAATTTCATGGCTTGAAATACCGTCTGCTCCGAATCATCGAAAAGATGCTTACCACCGGAAAAATTATTGCTGCGTAGATGAGGAAGAAGAGGACTTCGAAGTCAGGTGATACCAGGACCAGTATCAATGTAACTGCAGCAGCTATGCCAAGGAGAAGAAGGGCATTCCCAACAAGAATTGACAGTCCCTGCTGATCCTTTATCTTCCCTTCCCGGTATCCGGCTATCAGGTCCACCCTTCCCCTGAACCTGATCAGGTACCCGAGAACCAGGAAAAAAATCATGAAGAATTCGAGGATAATCAGGATGAGTCCGGATGCCATGGTCAACCTATTCGTGCCTCAATGCCTCGATGGGATTGAGATTCGATGCCTTCCACGCCGGGTAAAATCCCGAGATAAGGCTTGTTCCGATACCAAAGGCAATGCCATACAGGATGTGAATTAGGCTCGAGGGAACAAATAGATACTGGGTGGTCTGGAGCATAACCATGGAGACAGCATAACCTCCAATGATAGAGAGCACGCCGCCGATGCTGCTCCCGATAAGCCCAAGAATCAGGGCCTCATACAGGAACATACGTCTCACTTCATGCTTCTGGGTTCCGATGCTCCTGAGGACCCCGATCTCCTTGATCCGTTCGGTAACCGACATCAGCATGATATTCAGGATGGAAACCCCGGCGACAATGAGTGATATCCCTCCAATCGCGGTCGTGAATGTCGATATCTGCCCGAATGCGGTGAGGATGGTTTCAAGGACGGCCTTGGTATCTATCACGTCAACTATTGTGTCTCTCCTGTTGAGTTGCCTTTCGATTGCGGCCTTCACGTCGTTTATCTGGTTTAAGTCCCTGACTTTGACAATAACAAGGTCGTAACCATCCGGTGAATACGACTGTTCAAACCATCGGGAGTCGACAACAATCCCGTAGTCCGGGTTGATGTCAAATCCCATTCCCCGTTCCTTGAGTATCCCGACAACCCTGAGCGCCCCCTTGTCACCGACCGATATCCGGGAGCCGACCTTTATATCATTCTGTTCCGCAAAACGGGCACCGACCATGGCAGACGACGAACCGCGGAGAAAAGTTCCTTCCTCGATTTCAAGGAGGACAGGGATATCGTCGGGGTCGAGCCCATAGATCACGCCGACAGCGTCTTCGCCGCCAATAATCATCCGCGAACTTCCGGAATACACAGGAATCGTAACATCGGGCGCAACAGCCCTCCTGATCTCATCCACCTGCCGATCAGAGATCGATTCCGGTGCTGTTCCCGCACCTCCTCCGCCAAACCCGACGCCGCCGCTATGCGGAGTGACTATGATGCTGTCTCCGACCGAGGAGAGACTGTCAGAGATCGCCAGGACCAGACTGTTTCCCAGGATCCCCATGGACACAATCGTCACAACGCCGATGATAATCCCGAGCACCGCGAGCAGGGAGCGCAGCCAGTGAAGCCTCACATTCCTGGCCGACAACTCGAGAAAGAGCATCGATTTCATACCTATTCCTCCACCGCAATCTTTCCGTCCACTATCCTGATGGTTCGTTTCGCGTAGCGGGCAATCGCTGGATCATGGGTGACCATGATGATGGTCTTTCTTT
>JAJRBS010000002.1 GCA_028679325.1 Methanoregulaceae archaeon
CCGGGACTTAGCCCTGAATTCCTTTTATTTCATCATCCCCACCGCCCTCTTTCTGGCATCTCTCGCCCTGTTCATGAACAGGACAAGTTTTGCAACCAGCCTCGGTGGTGCGTACGCGGTCTGGCTTATTTCCCTGCTGGTCATCAACAGGATCCTGGGGCTTCTGTGACGACACGGGAGAATTCTGCCTGATTAGATATCGCCCGGGAAAAAGGGGAGGCATCAGACCCCTTATCTTCTTTACAAACCGATGTCTCTTGAGAGGACCCGTCCTTTCATGACCACCACGCACGTGCCATCCCGTTTTCCGGAGATCGACCTGGCCCGCGGAGTGGCGGTCATCATGATGGTGATCTTCCATATAGCTTTTGACCTCGCCTACCTGGGGATAGTCCCTCTGCCGGTCGGGGAGGGCGGCCTCCGGTTCCTTGCCCTGGCGACCGCTGCCCTCTTCCTGTTTCTCGTGGGCATCTCCCTCTCGATCAGTTCAGCCCATGCCCGGGAAGTCCTTTCATACCGGGATTTTATCCTCAAGTATCTCCGCCGGGGGGCTCTCATCCTCCTTCTCGGTCTTGGCATAACCCTGGTGACCTGGTTTCTCCTCCCCGGCGGATACATCATCTTCGGGATCCTTCACCTCATCGGCCTTGCCATCCTGTTAAGCCCGCTGTATACCGGACGCTACCGGGTCAATCTCTTCCTCGGTGCCCTGATCATTGCACTCGGGCCTCTTGTGGCTGGGCTTCAGGGCAGTCCCTTCCTTCTCTGGGTCGGGGTCCACCCCTCCTCTTTCTACAGCGTCGATTATACCCCGGTGTTTCCCTGGCTCGGTGTCGTTCTCCTCGGAGTCTTCTTCGGCATGACCGTATACCCTTCCGGGAAGCGGCCAACCACCTATCGAACGATCACTTTCCGGCCGCTCCAGTTCCTGGGAAGGCATTCCCTTGCCATCTACCTCCTCCACCAGCCGGTGATCATTGCCGTCCTTCTTCTTTTCTTCCCTGGTTCCTCTCTCTTCAGCCTTCCGGGCCTCCCCCTCTGAACCGTGGCGTCAGGTATAGACCGGTACATGGGCGAAGGTGTCGACGTCGAACAGCCCCCTGTCCGTGATCCGGAGATGGGGGATGACGGTGAGGGCCAGGAAAGAAAGGTACATGAAGGCCTGGTCGATGGCCCCGATGTCGCGGAGATGGCGATTCAGGGATTGAAGGTCCGAATAGACCCGTTCATAGGGTTCGGCCGACATCAGCCCCGCACACGGAAGGGGCAACAGGGAGACCCGGGTATCGCTGATGACGGCAAGTCCCCCTTGGGCCTCAATGACCCGTGCCATCGCCCTGCAGATCTCGTCATCGCTGACACCCACCGCTATGACATTATGGGCGTCATGCGAGACACTGCCGGCCATGGCCCCTTCGGCCAGGGAAAATCCATGAACGAGGCCTGTGGCGATCCTTCCCGGATGGTACCTGCTGCATACGACGACCTTGAGGAGATCGCGGTTGGTGTCCGGGACATCATCAGGGTCGACATCATAGACGAGCGGAACGGAAATGATCTGGTCCGGTACAATCCCGATGACCCGGGCCATCCCCGAACCCTGCAGGGAGAGGTCACCTGGCCGGGGGGGAATTGTCTGGAATTTTCCTGCCATGGGGATGCAGGGAAGACCCGTGTCAGTTCTGACCGGCAGTCCCCTCCGGAAAGTCTGGTCGACGATGAACTCCTCTCCCGGGGAGAGAACACAGAAATCCGCAACCCTTCCCGGTGCAAGGGCGCCCCGGTCGTGCAGCCCGAACCTTTCGGCAGGTGACAGTGTCGCCATCCTGAGTGCGACCTCCGGTTGGAGGCCAGAGGATATCGCCTTCCGGATGCAATCATCAATGTGACCTTGATCGAAGATCATATCGACGTGCCGGTCATCAGTGGCAAACGAGACCCGGTTTGAGTTCTCGCGGGTCACAGCCGGAAGGAGGCTACGGATATTCCGCTCGGTGGAGCCTTCACGGAGGTAGACGAACATCCCCTTCCGGATCTTTTCACGTGCCTCGGAGGCGCTGGTGCATTCGTGGTCACTCTGGATACCGGCCGCGATATAGGCAGAGAGATCCTTTCCGGTGAGGAGCGGGGCATGACCGTCGATTATGGTAAAGAGGTCGAGTTTGCGGAAGAGGGCCGGATCAGATCCGAGAACTCCCGGCACATTCATGACCTCTCCGAGGCCGATAACCCCCTCCCGTTCCCTGAAAACCGCCAGGTCTTCGGCTTCGAGGACAGCCCCTCCGATATCCGACGGCGTAGCAGGGACACACGACGGGAGCAGGATAAAGAGATCGAGGGGTATTTTTCCCCGGTACGACAGCACGTAGTCAATACCCGATGCACCACAGACGTTTGCGATCTCGTGCGGGTCGGCGATGACCGTGGTAGTCCCGTGCCCGGCGACCAGACGTGCGAATTCGGACGGGCAGAGAAGTGAGCTCTCGATATGGACATGGGAATCTATCAGACCCGGCACAACCCTTCTTCCCTTCAGGTCAACCTCGGTGTGTGCCCTATAGTGACCGGTTCCTGTCACCCGCCCCTTTTCGACAGCAAAGTCGGTGTGCTGCCATTCACCGGTAAAAGGGTTGAAAACCTCGGCGTTCGAAAAGAGGGTCCCGGTCGTCCTGAGACCGCGGGCAGTATCGATAAGGTCTTGTCGGGAGAGAGGATCGTGTTCTCGCACGGACAATCAATCGGCAGGAACCCTTAAAGGCATTTTTCTCCTGTCCAAAGAATGATCTGGGTACTCCAAAAAAGGGTGTTGATTGGGAAAGAATCACTTAAGAATTATTTGCGTGCTTCAGCGGTAATCCCCTGCTGCTGCGAGGTGAGGACATCCACAAGAAGATCTTTCATCATCTTCTTCATGAACTCCTTCCCTTCCTCAGATGCAAGATACTCTTCGAGATTCTCCCGCAGTTGTCCCACATCGTTGTGATTATCAATGAAATATATTAAAGCTTGGGTGATGCAGTCTGAAACGGTGGAAAACTTCTTCTCCTCATAGACAAGTTTATAAACCTTCTCATACACATTCGGGGGCATTTTGTAAGAAATTGCAACCCGTTCACCGCCCTGCACCGATCCCTTCTCGGCCATCTTCTCATTACTAATTCATAAAAGTATATAAAAACTGTTAAAAACTCTGTAATATTTATGAATTACAAATAGACGTTCAAATTGCATAGGTATTACATAAAGAATACTTTAAATATGTCTGCCCCCTATAGCAACACGAGGGATGTCGATGCAGGAACTGTTCATTTTCGGGGTGGCAATAAGCGGGATTTTCTGTCTGTTACTCTCCGCCATGCTCCTCCGTCTTGGGCTTATGATAGACCGGTTTCCGGTCAGCGAAGAAGAGCCTCGTGACCGGAGCCTCTGGAGCCCCCGGGAGTTTACCCGGATTTCGGTCATGACCTTCTGGCCGGTATTTATTCTGGGAGGATATATGGTGGTCCAGCCTTCCCGGCTTACGATGATCGGAGGTATCGCCATCCTGGTGGGTATGGTCCTCTTCCTCGTCACGGCGGTGATCTTTTCAGTCTCGGTCCTGAATCTTATGAAAAGACAGAGCGGTGAGAGCAAAGGACAAGCGCCAACCCCCGGGCTCTTTTCAGGAGCAACTCCAAAGAAGAACCGGGCAGCAACGGTGAAATCATCGCCAGTCTATCGCTTTTCTGCCAACCGGAAATAAAGGGGCTATCCAAATAACTCTTTTGATTTTTCAAGGGCATCGATGGCCGGTAATTTCTTCCCGGTCAGGAACTCTATGCAGGCCCCGCCCCCTGTCGAGATATGGGTGAAGTCCTGCTCTATCCCCATCTTCTCGACCACCGCCGCCGTATGTCCCCCGCCGATGATGGAAAAGTCTGCCCGCGATGCTTCCCTGAGCAGTTCGTATGTCCCGGTGGCAAAGGCCTCCTCTTCAAATAGTCCTGCCGGTCCATTGAACACGACAGTTCCTGACTCCCTGATCCGGGCTGTGAAGCTCGCGACCGAGTCCATTCCCAGGTCAAGGACGGGGACATCGGGTGGGATGGCCGAGACCGGGTACTCGACCCTCTCCCCTTTCTCCCGGACCGCCACCCACTCGGGAACGATTATCTGTTCCGGGTACTGCCGGAGGAGGTTCTTTGCCTTCCCGATCTCCCCTTCGTAATCGAGCTGTGCGATGAGCTGGGTGGAAGGCCCCCCGATGTCATAGCCCATGGCAAGGAGGAAAATATTGGCAACAACACCGGTCGCGAGCACCGTGTCAGCGATTCCATGCTCAAGCATGTGGCTGGCGACAGCGATCGAATCGTCGACCTTCGTGCCGCCAAGGATCACACAGACGGGCCGCGGGGCGTTTCCAAAGACCCGTCCAAGGGTCAGGACTTCCCTTTCCATGAGGAGGCCTGCTACCGACCTCATGGACACCGGGAACCCGACTATGCTTGGCTGGGATCGGTGAGCGGTTCCAAAGGCATCATTGACATAGAGGTCAGCCAACGATGAGAGCCTTTTTACGAGATGGAATTTCACCGCTTCTTCGGGCCGGGCGGTCAGGTTCTCCTCTCCGTTGAACCTGAGGTTCTCAAGCATCACCACGTCCCCGGGTTTCATCGACCGGATAGCCTCCCGTGCACAGCGACCGAAGATGTCATCGATGTACCTGACAGGGCGGTTCAGGAGCTGCGTGAGCTTCTCGGCGTGGGCCTCAAGGGTGGTGAAGTCCTTCTTTCCCGGGCGGCTCTGGTGGGTCAGGATGACCAGCCGGCTGGACTGCAGCGCCTGGATGGTCGGGATATGTTCCCGAAACCTCTTGTCGTCGAGAATGGTGAGGGAGGAGGGATCGATGGGAGAGTTCAGATCAAGCCGCAGGAGCACAGTCTTGCCGGCGGGGGAAGTCTCTTGGAGCAGGCCGAAATTTGCCATGGCACTCAGACAGTTCTTGCCTTGATCTTCTTTAACCTGAAGAGTTCTTCCCTCTCCATCTCATCGAGCCGCATCTTGATGAAGTCCCGGGCTTCGGTGAGTTCCGGGATGACCTTGAACTCGAGTGCATTGACCCTTCGCTTGGTAGACTCGATCTCCTCCAGCAGCTTCTTCATAGTGGTCTCGATCTCGGCACTCTCGATGACCGCCTCTACAAGGTCCTCGTACGCGGATGCAGTCTCATCAATAATGGTCGTCGTCCCGAGCAA
>JAJRBS010000009.1 GCA_028679325.1 Methanoregulaceae archaeon
GCTCCTTCAGAAGTGTTGCAACCGTGCCAGGGGGAAGGTTGTTGAAGGCATTGTCCGTGGGGGCAAAGACTGTGAACGGCCCGGCGCCGTTCAGCGTGCCAACAAGATTTGCTGCCTGCACTGCAGAAACCAGGGTATTGAATCTCCCGTCAGCAATAGCTGTCTCGACTATAGTCTTTGGTGCAGGTGTCATGGTCGGGGTCGGCGTCGGCGTAGGCGTTGCTGTGGCGGGAGGGGTAGGCTGAGTGCATCCGGCAATGACAGTGACGGCGATAACAAAGATCGCAAGCAGGACAAATGTAGTTTTCTTTCCATCCATAGGTCAGACTCTCATACCCCAATGCGGGGTATCACAAAGTAGTTGCCCATCACTTTAAAGCTATTCAAAAGGGCAGACTCTCACTCACCGATATAAGTGAGGAGCAGCTGCAGCGCCTCGAGCTCCCGGGGACCTCCGCATTTCCGGACGATGGCCGCGTGGTGATTGATCCACACTCGGAGTTCCGGGTCCCTGAAGATCAGGTAGCGGGTGGCGTGGACTGTTGCCTCGATGACGCTCGAAAAACCCCGGTTGACAGGGTGAACTTCGGATGTGATCAGCTCTTCTTTCAGGGGCTCGAGCCTGACCATCAGCCTCTCGGTCGTTCTCCGTTCGACAGAAGCACGGAATGCTACGTATCCCTCTGCCCCGGCCAGGTGCTGCATGGGTATCCCGGCAACAGTTATGTCGACAAAAGACGAGGGGGGAAGGTCTTCAAAGGCTGTCCGGACATAGAGGACCGGGTCGAAGAGGATATTTGCAACAACCCATCCATATTCTTCGATGCGCCCGGCGGTGTGGGTCTGCCGGAAGACAACCATCCGGGCTTCACTGTCGCGGACGATGATCCCCATGGGAGCCGCGTTCCCGAAGGTGGTGGCGATGACCTCGTTGACCCCCTCTCTCAGCAGTCCCAGGCCCATCCTTCACCAAGAGCAGTATAGATGGAGGCGATGATAATGTCAGCGATGGACCCCGGGTTTATCCCGGCGTCGATGCACTCCTGATCGAAAAGAGAGATGTCACGTTGACCTTCCCTGACTTCCCGGGCCTTCCGCATAACCTCTCCGGCCACCTCCCGCCCATGTTTTTTTATCACAAAGGTGTCGGGTTCGCTCGAGAGGAGATCAATGAAAGTAGAAACGATCGAATCCGTCCCGCACCCATGCCGCTTCAGCAGGTCTGCACCCTTCCGGGTCAGCTGGAAGCCATTAATCCACTCCCGTGCCACCATGTCGTTTCTCGCAGAATAGAGCATAACATCGTAGAGCGTCATCTCTCTCTTCCGGAGCTCGGCGATTGCTCCGGGATCATGGACATCCAGGTCATCTTCCGGGAGGATACGGACATTCGTCTCGGAAAATGCCTGGTAGAAGAGGATCGCATCGTTAACGGTCGTCTCCCGGACAACCCGTTCCGCTCCGGGAATATCTCCGCCCCTGATGAGCGGGACCAGGAGAATAAAAGCACCGAAATGGGTGTTTCCCCCGGCATGGGCCCCGGTCAGCCTGACCGCTTCGAGGATGTTCTCCCCCACCGTTCCTGTTCCTTCTTCGGTGTGTTCGAAGGCTTCCCGGACCAAGATGGAGCTCGCCAGGAAATGCTCGAGCCGGGTGGTCTCGTAGTCATGGCACCGGTCCACGTTTCCCGGCTTCGGGAAAGCAGTGACCTCCAGCATCATGGCGAGCTGCGCCCGTTCAGCCAGCTTCCTGCCGTTTCCGGTCATCAAAGAGCCTCTCCATCAGTTTCCCGGCCAGTTCGCGTTTCAGCCGCATGTACTCCCGGCTCGAGAGCGAGAGCTGCCGGATAGTCAGGTCCCGGAACATGCAGGGCGAAGTGTCCTTGCAGCACCAGGAGAGGCTGCCAAAACAGGTCTGCTTGCCACCCTCGAGCGGTGTGTCCCTGACGAAATTCTGCTTCAGGGCGATGTACTCCTCCCGGGTCATGCCTACCTTCTGGAGGGTTGGGATCAGGGGACAGTTCTTCACCGGCATACAGCAGAAGGTGAGTGCCCGGAGGTCTCCTCCCCGGCAGAGCTGCTTGGGGGAATTGTACCAGCCATGTTCCTCGGCATACCGGGAAATCGCGGCATCGAGCCCGGAGAGCGTTCTCTCGTCAGATTTCCTGGCCAGGGAGACCATATCGGCCCCGTGAGAAAGCATGTCCTTCATCCGCTCGAAACTGTTCATGGAGTTGTTGGCGATGATAAAGAGCGGGCTCTCGTTTCTTATCTGACGGACCTTCTGGTAGCCGAGGTCCATGAGGTCAATGTGCAGGACGTCGGCACCGGCCCGCCAGAGATCAACGGCGAGTTTCCGGTCATCAGCATGGACACCTGCCCGGATCTTTACCGAGACCGTGACCTCCTCGGATTTGAGCGCTTTCACCGCCTCGATGAGGCGGCCGGGGTGATGGAGGAGGTACTCTCCACATTCTGCCTTCACCATAGGCTCCTGCCGGCAATGGGCATCTATCTCGTAGATAACCTGGCTCCCGAACTCCTCCGCTATCGCCTGGAACGACCCGGCCGAGCTCCCCCGGAGGTTGATACCGAGGGCGACATCGGATCCCTCCATGCGTTCCAGCTGCGAGGTCAGCTCGGTGATCGGATCATCGAACAGAAACTCGCTCCTGCCCTGATCGGCAATCTCACGGGAGGCTTCCATGGTCTTTTCATCAACAGAATAACCTCCGATGAACGCCGCGCCGATATGGGCCTTCCGGGCCAGCACGTAACCGGCATCAACGACCCCCGCCATGGAAGATATGGCTACCGGGGTCCTGACCACATGATCGTTGAGCACGATTCCAAACCGGCGGAAATTCTCATTATTATTCATAATACACGATATTTCCGCGAAAGCGAGGCGGGGTTTCCTACATTATTTACTGTTGATGATTATAAAGAGATACCATTCATACGGGGGCAGCGTGATGGGGATAGCAGGAGAGGAGAAATTGACGGTCCTCTGAGGGGGAAATTTGGTAAGCGTTTTACACTTTCCCGTAGAACATTATGCTATATGAGCAGGAAGGGCATCTTACTGGTCGGTCACGGGAGCAAACTCCCCTATAACAAGGAACTCGTGCTCGAGACCGGAAGGCTGATCGCGAAAAATTATCCCCAGTTTATCGTCAAGTGCGGTTTCATGAACATGAATTCACCGTCGATCAGCGATTCTCTTGAAGAGTTCAGGACCGAACCCATCGATGTCCTGGTGGTTGTACCCCTCTTTCTCGCCAAAGGAGTTCATATCTTAAAAGACATCCCCTCCGCCCTTGGCCTTCCCGAGGGAGAGATGCAGGGGAAGTTTACCCTGAACGGGAAAACGGTACCTCTCCTCTATGCGGACCCGATCGGGAGCGACCCTCTGCTTGCCGATCTCATGGTCAAGAACGCTGAGAAGGTGCTCGGTCGCATCTGATCCGATGAAGATCCTGGTGCTTGATACCATTCACGGCGGGATGGAGATAGCGGCACACCTGCGGGGCATGGGCCATTTCACCGATATCGTCGATGTCTACCGGGGCAGGACAGGGATAGACCCCGCGACAGCGAAGGAGAGGGATTATGACCTGGTGGTTGCACCGGTCCACCTCGACCCGGCATACCCTCTTTTCAGGGATATGGCGTGCCCGGTCATCACCCATCACCAGGCAGTGAGGTGGATCATCGGGAAGAACCTCCCGAAACCCTTCGTTGAGGTGACAGGTGCACGAGGAAAGACAACCGTGGCTTCTGCTCTGGCCGGGATCATGCCGGGGCCGGGGGTCCTGCACACCTCGATGGGAACCTACCGGTACCCGGGAAAGGAGCTGATCGCGAGGAGGGGCATCACCCCTGCCTCCCTCGTCCATGCCTCCCGGGAGGCGGTCCGTATGAAAGGATGGCTGGTTGCCGAGGTGTCGCTGGGATTTTCCGGGGCCGGTGACCTTGGCATCATTACCTCAGCCGATGATTACCTCTTTGCCGGGGGAAAGAGGCATGCTCTCTCCGAGAAGGTCAGGTCCGGGCAGGGCCTGCCCTGTCTCCTTGGAGCACCGGGTGTGAGTTCCCCAGGCGTGGTAAGCGCCGAAGAGCTGGCAGAAGTGGACGGGGCGGTGTGTCGTATCCGGGATGGGGGGGCGTCATTCCGGAATCCTCTTCTTCAGATCGAAGGCTACAGGACTCCGCTCATGCTTGCTGCTGCCGCAGGCTGGATACTCGGGCTCGACCCCGCGGGCCTTGCGTCGTTTGCGCCCCTGGAAGGCCGGATGAAAGGGGACTGGAACGGCCCCGTCTTTATTGTTGACAACTCCAACTCCGGGACTGACAAGACGACCACGCTTCACGCCGCCCGGTATGCCCGCGAAATGTCAGGGAAGGAG
>JAJRBS010000019.1 GCA_028679325.1 Methanoregulaceae archaeon
TTCATTTTTCACCTGAGAATACCTGCCCTGACATTGTCGAGCACCTGACGGCCTGTGCGAAGATCACGGGCGGAAACCACGAGCTCGCGGGACCCATTGACTGAAAAAATGAGTTCGAACCTCGGTTCGCCCCGGATGGCCGGAGGATCAGCAGGGATCAGAGGTATCTCCCCTTCGTTCATCCATCTCTGTCCCAATTCGTCTCCAGAAGAACCGGCGTCGTCCTCCATGCGGATCATCCCCTGTGTTTCAAACCTGAGCTCTCTTTTTCTTGCATATCCGCCCAATCCGGTACCGGGTGAGATTATCTCGTAGAGGGGAACCCCCAGACGGGTCTGGCCATCATAAGTCGCCTGGATCCGGAATCTGGCCACAGCCCCCTTGCTCGGAACAGGACAGCCCTTCCTGATAATAGTCTTCAGGTCGAAAGCACCAATTTCCGGGTTCCAGATCCGGACAGCATACTCGCATGTCACCTGATCTCTTCGCAGGGATCGGGATTGCCAGGATGCCGCACCCCGGGAGACAGCATCCAGCGGCCGATCGGCATGGATGCTGGATTTCCTGAACCGGGCCTCTACTACTCTTTGGAAAGAAGGGATCACTCCTGAACCCCCGGTAAGGATTACAGAGGTGATGCAGTCCTCGGCGTAACCCCTCAGGGAAGCGTTGTGCAGGGCTTGCTCTATTGTTGCGGAGAACCTTCTGTAAAGCCCTTTCCTGTCGAGCATATCCTCAAAAATCTGCCTCGTGACATACACTCCGCTCAGTCCCTTCCACCTGATATTGACCGATTGACTCGTCGAGAGTTCTTCCTTGGTTTTTTCACATTCCTGGATCAGGGTCTCGGTCAGATCTTTATCCGGTGGAGGAAGGCCGGAATGGTGGATTACCAGGTCAAGAAGAAGCCGGTCCAGAACCTGCCCGCCGATATCCTCCCTGGCCCGGCCAACGATTCTGTATCCATCCTCTCCGTCACTCCTGCACCCTGCGACAATGGAGACCTCGAGCCCGCTCCCTCCGAAATCGATGATGAGCAGGGTATGAGGATCTCTGAGATCCCCTGGGCAGCCGCATGCAACCGCTTCAGGCTGCTCGATGATCTGAACCCGGGAAATGATCCCTCCTGCATTCAGTTCTTGCAGCCAGGTTGAATAGTGATCGCGTGAACCAGCTGGTACCGCGACGATTAGTTCCGCGCCCGTTACCTGGTAGATCTCGTTTGTTTGCATGATGATACCTGTAAGGAAATCGGTAGCAGCATCCCGGTAAGAATAAAGCTTCTTACCTCGTCTGAATTGAACAGGGCTGTTGAGGCTGGTATAGTGTGTCATCCACCGTACAGTCCCTTCATCCCCCAGGAGCCCCTCATTGATGACCTCCATGCCGATGAGGACCTTATCATCCCTGGTATAGTGAATGAGCGAAGGAATGATGGAAGTGGAGTTGTCCCCGCCCAAAGAAACGTTTCTTGATAGCCCCGGAATGACGACCGGGACCAGATCCTTACCTGAATGACCGCTTCGGATAGTCAGCTTTGTGGTAAGGTTTCCAAAATCAACGCCGATATACGTTTTTCTCCTGCTTTCCTGCCACAAGGTCATTGAAGCCCCTCCCCCGCAAGTTCGATCTCGTACCCTGTCGCCAGGGGGGGCTCGGGGCACAACGCAGCAGATGAACGCAGGTGCCCTGCTGAGAGCAGCTCGATAAACTTCCAAAGGGGCTGGTGCCGACAATTGTTTTCCATCGACGTGCGAAGGTATTCACGGATCTTTTCAAGATCGGAGGGGGATACCTCCCGGGGGAGCTTCATCCATGGCAGGTGCCAGAAGAGGCAGAGACCCTTCTGATGAACCGAGACCAGGTATCTGCGGTCAGGTAAAATGGCCAAGCCGACAACGCTACCGGCATGACTCTCCTCCATGCTGATGAGTTCTGCATCAGGAAGAGACCAGAAGGCTATCTTCCCCATCCTATCCCCACTTGCAAGGGCTCTTGAGTCACAGAAAGTGAGAGATGTTACCCAATCCTTATGCCCTTCCAGGATGGCCGTGCAGCTGGCATCGGGAAGACTCCATAGCCGGATTGTCCGGTCCCTGCTCGCGGATGCAAGCATACTCGCGTCCGGTGAAAAGGAGATGGCTGAGACAACCCCCTTATGCCCCTCCAGAACGGCAATTTCCTCTTTCGAAGCGAGATCCCAGAGCCGGACGGTGCGGTCCTGCGAGGCACTTGCCAGGGTATCTCCTTTCGGGGAGAATGACAGGGCTGTTAGGGGGCTCCGGTGCCCGGAAAGCACGAAGGATGAATCTGCCTCCTCGATCTTATAAAGGTGAATCCTGGTATCCCATCCTCCGGCTGCACAGAGGGTGTTGTCGGGGCTCCATGCCAGTGTATGAATCGTTCCCCGGTGCCCCCGGAAATGGCGGTTAATCGAGCCATCCGGACGCATGAGGAGGGTCAGCGAGCCGTCACCGCCCGCGACCACGACGGAGCACCCATTACCGGAAACAGCGAGAGCCGTGATCGAGGGGACACAGGTATCCATGAATCCTTTATGGGAGATATCTCCCAAATCCCAGAACTGTATGAACCCTCCTGCCGTGGCCAGGGCGAGAACACCTGCAAGGCTGGAGGTTCCCTGGGCGAAAATCTCACCCCCGCGCCCTTCCAATCGCTGTACCAGTCCCCCTCCGGCAAGATGCCTTGCCTCGGCAATTCCCTGCCATCCGAGTCCGGCAACGATATTCCCTGCGGCTGACACCTGGAAAATACCCCCCGTGGATCCCTTCACAATGACGGTGGGCCTGGATCCCCGAACAGGTACGACATGGAGGAAACCAGCAGATGTTCCAGCAATGACGCTTTCACCGCCAGGAGATGATGCAATCGCCTGAATTCCACTCCGGTGGATGAAGTGGCTGGCGGTCTTCCGGCCCTCCGGCACGGTCCAGATATCCAGAATCCCTGAACCACTGCCGGTCGCGCACCAGGTCCCATCCGACGTTATGGCCATGGCTGTGTGATCAGATTCATTGCCCACCCGGCAGACGAGTTCGCCAGAGTCAAGAGAGTGGATCAGGAACTGTCCCTTCAGGGCACCGCTCACAACGAGCCGTTCTTTTCTGTGGCATGCTAGGGAAAGGACTGGCTTTTTATGGGAGCAGCAGAACCGCATCTCCCGTTCCAGGTGCGGGTCCCATACCCGAATCGTACCATCGGCATACCCGCAGAGGATTGTGCCGCTTCCGGCGGGGATAATGCTGGTGATGCCGGCAGGCGCCCTCCTCCTCGCCAAAATCAGGTCTTCATTCCGGGGAGAGAGCACGACCAGTGACCCGTCAGAACCTCCGGATGCCAGATAGCTGTCCGAAAGCCAGGAGAGTGCACCGACCCCTCCCTGGCCGAAGTGAAACTCCCGCAGAATTTCCCCGTCCTTTGAGTTTACGACAAGGACTTTTCCCTCCTCAGTGCCACAGGCGAGAAAGGTTCCTTCCGGATGAAAAGTGATGAGAAGAACAGGCCTCCTTCCGGTCCGGATTGTGCTGGGAATGCCCCTGCCGGGGATCTTCCAGATCTCAAGATCCCCGTTCCGGGTTCCTGCGGCGAGGCTCGTCCCGGCCGGGCTGACCCCAACCGAACAATACCGGGCACCACTTCCATCGAATGGAGCCGGGACAGGAAAGGGAGAAAAAGGAAAATCGAAAGATTCCGGAAGCCTATCATAGAGCGCCTTCCAGTAACAGGGGTCTCCATCACAGGGGTAAAAACCTGCTTCCCTTAGGGAGGTCGCTGCCGTCAGCGCCGCACCGGGAGGAAACGAGAACAGATTTGCGGCCAGCCAGGGGTAGTCACCGTGCGCCGCCGCTTTTCCTGCCAGAAGAGAGAGCGTCCGACTCGTCAAAGATCCCGGGTCTCCGGTCTCTGAAAGGACTCCTGCCAGGAGGTCTGGTCTCCCCGTTGCTGTCAACGTCCTCTCTATCCGCTGTCGCTCCGCCCTGCTTGCTCCCAGGTAGCCCCGGGCTAGTGAGGAGAGCAGGTCTTCAGCCGGCTGCTCAGGAATGGGGGGATTTGTGGCCAGGATTGTACGGAAAATGTTTTTCCGGTCCGGGTCACGGGGTTCCCAGCGATATTCCCTGCAGAGAGCACGGAGTGCCGGATTCTCGTTCAGGAGGAATTGATCGCAGACGATCTCTCTCGCTTCCGGTGGGAGAGTGGATATCTCTTTTCTGGCGGCATCGGCCACCCGTCTGTTTCCTGACATCAGGAGATGACAGAGATCACCCGCTGATCTCCTGTCTCCCCGGATAGTAGCAGCAGCGAGTCTTGGAATGGTGACATGCCCGTAAAAATGGTGAATCAACTGGTGCCGGGGAGCACGCCCTGTCTTTTCCTGGTGGGGGAAGTCGTTCATGCCGGGTCAGGAATTCTTCCCGACAGGGTCGAGGCGTATTCTCCCGGAGCCGTTCGTTTCGCGTGATTCGGTCGCCGAAGCCGGAACCGCCCGTCCTTCCTGGAGCCAGCGTCGCAGACTCTCAACCACTTCCCGCTGGGAGATTGACAGAGGCACCTGGGCCTGCAGGGCCAGGAGAAGATCATCCGTGGTAATCGCCCGCATATCCTGATTGAAGCCACGGTACATGGCATCGATGACCGTCTGTTCAATCTCGGCACCAACATAGCCGTCAGATGCCTTTGAGAGGAGATCTAAATCAAATCCGTCAGGCAGGCATTTCCTTTTCCGGAGATGGACGCGGTAGATCTCCTTCCTCTCGCTATAACCCGGGAGATCGAGGAAGAATATCTCATCAAACCTTCCTTTCCGGAGAAGTTCGGGGGGGAGGGCAGAGATATCGTTTGCCGTCGCCACAACGAAGCACGGCGCCGTCTTGTCCTGCATCCAGGTCAGGATGCTTGCAAACACCCGTTGTCCCGTACCCCCGTCGCCATTACCGAAGGAAAAAGCCTTCTCTATCTCGTCAATCCAGAGGACACAGGGAGAGATGGCCTCGGCCAGGCGGAGCGCACGTCTCGTTCTTTCTTCAGATTCTCCCACATAACTCCCGAACAAAGCACCGACGTCGAGCCTGAGGAGAGGGAGCCTCCAGAGCCCGGCAATCATCTTGGCAGTCAGGCTCTTTCCGGTTCCTGGAATTCCAATCAGGGCGATTCCTTTCGGTGAGGGCAACCCATAGTCCCTCGCTTCCCGGGTAAATGCCCTCTCGCGAAGCTTCAGCCATTCCTTCAGCGAAAAGAGCCCTCCCACATTTTCCGGACCTTCGGTCCCGCTGGAAAACTCGAGGGCTTCATTATTGGAGAGGATATTTTTCTTCTCAGCGACCACCTCATCGATGTTCCGATCATCAATCCTTCCATGAAGCACGATGGCCCGGGAAAATGAGCGCCTGGCCTGGTTGAGCGACATTCCCAAAGCCCCCTGGATGAGCTTCTCCCGACCGAGAGGGGTCAGGGAGTTCTCCACCCCACTGCTCCGGACAAGCAGGTCGAGTTCCTGTTCCAGTTCTTGTCCCGATGGCGGCGGAACATGAAGGAGCACGCTCTCGTCTCGTATCTCTTCCGGGATCCTTGCTGACGGGGTTATGATAATAATCGAGCGGCGGCTGTAGCGGAATTTTTGAGCATAATTTCGAAGCTTTCTCTTAACCGTCGGATTATTCCAGAATTCATGAAAGTCCCGTAGGACAATGACCGCCTGCTCATCAGTTTTCTGCATATCATCAAGGGCTGTCAGGGGATCGCGGGACGGGACCGAGAACGGGGTTCCGATAATCGAAGAAAAACCCTCAACATTATCCCAGGTTACGCACTGCCTCGGTGGGTTCCACCGTCCGCAAACCTCGCGGACCAGATGCTGTCCCCGTTCCTCTTCAGGTGTGACCAGGATGATGAGAGTAACCCGGGAACGCAGGGCGAGATCAACCTGGTCCCTGAGGTCATCCGCGGCTTTGGTCATTTCAGGTCCACCTTCGCACAATGATGCGGATCGTACCGTCAGGCTCTTCGGTCCTCTCCGCAACAGAGAAACCCTGTTCTTCGGCCTTTTCGAGCACGAGACGTTCGGCATAACGCTTTTGAACGAGGGCAAGGGTGGTGTCCAGGCGGGAGATGTTCTTCCGATCTCTCCATCCCACTCCATACCAGTCTGCAACGATGTTATAGCAGCCGTCACCATCCTGTACGAATCCGATCCCGTTTCCGTCCCTTGTGCGGACCGACAGATCGACCTGGCGGAGCCCCCTTCTTCCTTTTATCGTTCCTCCTTCAACCACTTCGTATCCGAGCTCCTCCAATGATGATGTCAGGAGACCTCTGTCACGGAGGGCCGTCTTTATCCGTGAAAAATGTGACATGGCTTTTTGCCCGTTCCTCCTCTCCCATGAAATCTGCCTTGCACAGGGAAGCCACTGACAGTAATTTCCCCAGAGCACCCGATGATATATTCGACCTCAATTCCGGTCTCCTGAATTCTCCCCTCCATGTGTGGCGAGATATGAACAAGCTCCTGATTCGAACTGGAAAGCAACGGGTGTCGTGCCGGTAAAAGGCGATCGTATCGTCCTGCAATGAGAAGGTCTGTTTCCCTGATCAGGGAGTTCCAGGAGCTCCTCCTCTTCTCCCGGATTTCCCGATAGGTTAGTCCGGTAAAGGTGACCACATTGAGACCCTGTTTCTTCAATCTCCGGGCTGCTTCGGCCAGCCCCTCCGCCTGGCAGAAAGGTTCACCCCCTGAAAAAGTCACTCCCTCAATCCCGTCGACTACCGAGATCCTGTCTGCCAGGACACCAGGTGAAACGGGAGACCCCCCGTCGAATGGCTGGAAATCGGGATTGAAACATCCCGGACACCGGAAGGGACAGCCCTGGACCCAGACAACGGCCCTTTTCCCGGGGCCATTTGATGCAGACGACGACACGAATGCCGCAATATTCAGTTCCATGAAAACCCCTTCCCGCTGATAATACGGGCTGTTTCAGGCCCTCCAATGTGCTAAGAAAGTTTCAGGTTCCTGCTGATAAGGGCTTCCACATTTGTCCAGTTGTAGGGACAATTGTATTACAAAAGTATTACATATGAAATACATATCAGCTCTCCTGCACAGATATCGCACCCAATAAATAAGCCCCATTTCAAAATCAGAAAACAATTTTGTTTCCTAACAAAGAATGAAGTTAAAATTGCTAATGTTCTTTAAGAATTATAATGAAGTTTTTCGTTTCGTTCCTTGCCGGATGAAGCCCCCCCTATGGGTATAAGCTGGACACTCCCGGAACCGGTGGTCTTGCTTCTTTATAAGCGGATGAAACCCATACTGGGGTGTGAAAGCGAGGTTTGACGGGACCTCGGTCCGCCTGAGTGGTTCGGGATGTTCACTCTACGAACAGAGCGGGTATGGCCGGCCTGAAGATGGCGAATTACGCCTATCCCCTGAAGAGGCCTGTTATCTTCTTCATCGCGGCCGGATTGAGGTGGAAGGCTTCGACTTCGACTCTCTTCTTGCGTACTATGCCGGAATCGAAGGCTTTCTCCGGAGGTTCCTGGTTTACCGTGATCTCCGCGAGCGGGGGTACGCAGTCCAGACCGGGCCCCACGATTTCAGGGTTTTTAAGCGTGGACAGAGGCCGGGAACAGGCCAGTCACAGTACATGGTCCGGGTTCTCTCCGAAAGGGATCTTGTCGTGTTTGAGACACTGGTCCACGAGACCTCCGCCTCGACCAGGATGAGGAAGCAGCATATCCTGGCAATTGTCGATGATGAGAGCGAGCTGACCTACTACGAGGTGAAGATCCAGGATCTGCCGGGATCAGCGGAGACCCCTTTGATTACCCCGGCGGAAGGTATCCTGGTCGGGCATTCAGCAATTATCCATCCATCCACTCTGCTGAAAGAACAGATCCCTTCAATCGGTATGAACCTTGACGGTGATCGTCTGATCCTGTCGCCCCTTGAGGTCATCTATCTCATGACCGACGGGCTTCTGGTCCTGAGGCGTGACAACGAAGTCATCACCCTTCCCTGCTTCTCTGCCATGGTTGCGGAACAGGATCATGAACTTGCTCCAAAGGCGGCCGGTTATCGTGATCTCCGGAAAAGGGGATACATTCCGCGAACAGGGTACAAGTTTGGCCATCATTTCCGGGTTTATTCCGGGAAGAAGCTTCATTCCGAGCTGCTTGTCCATGTCATTGCCACCGGGACGCAGCCTCCCATGAGCAGCATCTCCCGTTCGGTCCGGCTGGCAAACAGTGTCAAAAAGAAGATGTTGTTTGCGTTAGAGAATAGTACAGGAATTCAATACGTCGAATTTACCTGGATAAAACTGTGAGCGTTGACAAGAATGGAGGAGATTAACCCCTGGGCAAGCCAGCAGACCTTTGACATCAGGCGTCTGTTCTCTGATTTCGGAATCGAGCCCATCACCAGCGTTGTGGATACTCTGCCTGAAGTACCCTCCTTCATGCGGCGCGGAATCGTGGTCGGCCACCGGGATTATGGCCAGATTGCCGCCTGCATACGGGCCGCGAAACCGTTCCATATCCTGACCGGTTTCATGCCCTCCGGCCACCCCCATCTCGGGCATCTCATGGTGATGAAAGAAGTGGTCTGGCATGTGCGTCAGGGAGGCCACGGTTTTATCACCATAGCCGACAGGGAGGCGCATGCCGTCAGGGATACGAGCTGGGAGAAATGTATCGAATATGGCCGTGAATATCTGGCCTGCCTCTATGCGCTCGGTTTTGAGGGTGAGACCTACTTCCAGAGCAGGAATAACCGGTTAAAAGACCTGGCCTTCGAGGCCTCAACCAGGGTCAATTATTCCGAACTCCAGGCCATCTATGGCTTCTCATCAGAGACCTCCATCGGCCATATGATGAGTGTCATCACACAGGTTGCCGATATCCTGTACCCCCAGGTCGAGAGTTTTCC
>JAJRBS010000128.1 GCA_028679325.1 Methanoregulaceae archaeon
ACCTCGAAGCCCCGTCACCGCTCTTCTTCTTTCCTCCGGATGATGACCTTCTCACGAAGGAAGGCCTCGTACAGGTGATCCGGGAAAAAGGGACAGTCCTGCTGGGTCTCATCTTCCCCACGCCTCCCTACATTGCCGATATCGTCGTGCCTCAGCTCCGCCGGAGCCTAGAGGCAATCCGTGCCCTTCTGGAGAGGAACGGATTTGTCGTCCATGCTGCAGGGTGCGAGATGCAGGATCTCTCCTGCATCCTCCTCTTCGAGCTTGCCAGCGGTTCGGCCCCCCTTGCACGGCGGCATACCGGGCCTCCGGTCTGGAACCAGCAAAATGCCGACAAGTTCTCCCTGAAGTACCGCGACGGGCCGGCCTCGCAGCTCCTGTCCGGCCCCTTTATCGAGGAAGGCCGTTACATGGTGGAAGTCCGGAGGAGATTTACGGAGGCAGAAGATCTCCTGCGATCACCTGAAGTGCTCGAGGTGAGCCTGGGAAAGCATGTCCGGGTGTCCCTCGAAAAGGGCTGGAAGGTACATCGTGACGGGGACTGCTGGTCCGCAGGGTCTGCCCCCTTCATCACGCGGTTTTTCCAGAGAGAGTCTCCCCTGACACGGATACGACGGCTCGGAAAAAAACGTCAATAGATTGATATAAAAGGAAAAAAGACCTCTCCATTAACCGGAATGCCTCCCGGCGCACGGGAAATGAGGCGATGCAAGGCCGGCATTCAAAGGTGACACGATGGAGAGAGAATCCGCAGTATCCCAAATTTTCCTGGCCCTGATCCTCGCAGTGGCGATTATCGTCGTTGCCGTGGTGATCGTCCTTCTCCTGTTCCCCCCCGCACCGGGCGGGATCCCCTCGTTCTCGGCCAATGCCGAGAGCTCGGGCGGGGTTGTTTACCTCTACCACGACGGAGGAAACGATCTCTTCGAAGGATCGACCCTGTTTTTGGTGAATGGCATACAGGTGCCCCGGAACGCCGTCACCTTCCTCCACGGGCAGGACTGGCCCTGGACTGAAGGCGAGACGATCCGGCTGGACCAGCAGGTGACCGGACCTCCCGGGCAGGTGGAGGTGATCTATGCCCGGGGTAGCGACCGTGTCGTTGTTTACTCGCACGAGTTCGGGACCCTGACACCTGTCATCACCCCCACCCCATCGACACCGGCAACAGGGGTTCCCACTTCAATACCAAGGACGGAAACCTTGACGCCAACGACATCTATTGCAACAACCGTCCCAACTCCGACCCCCCCTGTTCCTCTCCCACCCGTTGCGTTGTTCTCCGGCATCCCGAGAGACGGCGGTGCTCCCCTGACCGTCCAGTTCGAGGATCTCTCCACCGGAGAACCGGACTCATGGTCCTGGAGTTTTGGCGATGGACGAGGATCTCCTGAAAGGGACCCCTCGCACGTTTATGCCGATCCCGGGGACTACACGATCAGCCTGACCGTCTCGAACAGCCAGGGCTCGAATACCCGGATCCAGAGCTCGTATATCACGGTGAAGAAGCCGGTTGTGCAGGACGTTTACCTGGAGAGCAGCACCGGCTCTCTTCTGCCCGAAGGTTCCTTCAGGTTCGTGGTGTCCGGCCCGGCAGGGACGATTAAGATCGGCGGACAGGAGTACAAGTTCCAGGATGGAGACTGGGTGGAGCTCTACCCTGGGGATGTCTCATCAGGAACCATCGCTGTGAACGAGGGGGGTATTTCTGAATTCTCCTTCTCGGACGTCAGAATGATGGTGGATGGCCAGGAAGTCCGGAAGGGGATCGTCTCGGGTATCAACGTCCCTGACTATAGCGGGCTCTCATCCACCATGACTGTCATGGTCCCCTTACCCGACCCCCGATTTATCCTTTTTGTCGATGAGATGAAGATCATGCCCCCAGCCTCCGGAACGATCGTTCTTGCTGGTATCGGCCCTGAAAGTTCCGGTGGGATGTATGTCGCTGCAAAGAGCGGTTCTCTCTCCTTTACGGGCAGTGCCGGGGTATCTACCCTGAAATAAATTTTTCCGTCTTTTTCAGATAAGAAAGGCTATATTGATTCAGGTGAGAAATTTAGTCGTTTTCAGGTGATGTGGTGCAGAGAATACCGGCTCTCTTCTTTTTTCTCCTGGCGTTCCTCCTGGTGCTGCCCGCATCCGGTGCTATCGAGGAGAAGGTGATCATTTATCAGACAGACTTCTCGGCCGACCCCGGCTGGATGACCAACAACCCGTCCTATTACTACTGGGATGTTGGTAAGCAGGCCTACCACTTCCAGAGCGAGGGCGGGACCAATGGCTACAGCTTCATCCCGGTCACCTATGACGGCGGGCCATTCGTCCTTGAGTACGACGTGTTCATCGAGAGTATCGAGCGCGATGGGGCTATCAGGTTCGGTCTCACGGGAACAGAGATGGATATATCGCGGGGTACGGTGGTCCTTGGGGATTTCGGCCAGACGATTTACGGGAATATCATGTCCCTCCTGGTCATCGACCCGAACAACCATCTCTACCAGACCTCCAGCCGGGCCGATGACTACTGCGGGCAGCTCCCGAATTGTTACACCAGGGAGTTTGCCCTGAACACGACCTATCATGTGGTGATCCGGTATAACGACCAGATGAACCAGGCCGACATCAAGGTCACGACTCCGGACACCGGAGAGCTGGTCTGGGGATACTTTGTCGGTATCGGAAACGACATGCATTCCCTGTCCCGGCTGGCCATCACCACGAAGGGAGACTACGCCATCGGGAACAAGGCGATCGGGTCGATAGACAACGTGGTCTTCTCCACCTTCCGCGAGGTCACACCTACCCCGACCACCGTCCCGACCCTGGTCCCCACTTCGGCCACCCCGACCCGCACGCCGACCCCGACACCGACACCCACCGAATCGGCGGGAAGCCACGTGGTCCTTGTCCTGGCGTTGGTCGCGGCTGGAGTAATCCTGGTTTGGGCTGACAGGAGACGATAGGCTTCCCGGGAGATGCATATGACTGAAAAACACGAGGAACACGTTATCGAGGCGATTGGGCGATGCAGGATCCTGATCAGGGATGGAAAGGTCGTCGAGGTTAGCCCCCCGCTTATCCGGGAATGCCCCCTGGCCCGGAGGTTCGCGATGCCGGTCGGAGAAATAACACCTGAGGCAGTAAAGAAAAACATCGAGCACCGGATCAAATCCTTCGGGATGTGCGGTCCGGGCCGGAAGGTGCTGATGACCGGCGAGTTCGTCGGCTTCGGTGCATCGGAACTGATCAGTTTCGGCCTCTCTTCCGGGACGTTCGATGCCGCGGTCATCGCCTGCGAGGGTGCAGGGACGGTGATTGCCACCACGCCCCCGCTAGTGCAGGGGATAGGCGGGAGGATGTCGGGGCTGGTCCGGACGGTGCCCATCCCGGAGGTGATCGCGGAGATCGAATTGAACGGTGGTATCGTTCCCTTCCGCGGGGATGCCCGTATGGACCAGCTCGAAGGCGTCCGGGTGGCCGTCTCTGAAGGACTCGCCAGGGTCGCGGTCACTATCGCCCTTCCTTCCGACGCACGGGAGATCCGTTCGGCGCTTCCCGGTGCCTTCATCATCGCCGTACACACCACGGGGATCTCCGATGACGATGCACGGGTGCTGGCGGAGTACGCGGACATCATCACCGCCTGCGCCTCCCGGGCCGTCCGCGAGGTCGCGGGCAGACGAGCCCTCCTCCAGGCCGGGACCTCGGTGCCGGTCTTTGCCATGACGAAGGCGGCCAAGGACCTGCTGCTTGAGAAGGTGAAGGCTACCGACGGCCAGTTCATGGTGACCGGATCTGAACTGCCCTTCCGGGGGACCCGGGAACCCGAACCCCTGGTGTGAGGCGGGGTCTTCAACCTCTTCCTTTCTCCTGTCAGCGACCTTCCCGAAAAAAATGGCCCTCATGAATCTGCTTCCTTCCCTGGTTCTCATCGGCCTGGCACTGGCCATGGACTGCCTGGCCGTTTCCTTCACCATCGGGGCCTGCCAGAGGACCCGGAAGCTTGAAGCCGCTCTGATCCTTGGTCTCATGTTCGGGCTCTTCCAGGCGGGGATGACGCTCCTCGGCTGGCTCCTCGGTTCAGGGTTCGCGTCGAGCATCTCGGCCTATGATCACGTCGTCGCTTCAGCCCTTCTCTTCCTCATCGGTGCGAAGATGATCATCGATGGTATCCGGGATGGCGGGGGGGAGAGCCCGCCGGATATCTTCAGCCTGCCGACCGTCATCCTGCTGGCTGTGGCCACGAGCATCGATGCCCTGGCAATCGGGATCAGCTTTGCCTTCCTCCAGGTCTCCCCCATCCTGCCGGCGGTCGTCATCGGCGTTATTGCTGCCGGCGTATCGGTCATCGGCGTTTTTGCTGGAGGGAAGGCGGGGAGGGTTCTTGGCCGCCGCGTGGATATTATCGGAGGAGTGATCCTGATTCTCATCGGGATCAGGATTCTGGTCGAACACACGATGGCGTGAAGAATAGAAAAACCATACGGGTATCACTTCTGCTTTTGCAGGCCGTTCATGTTGTGTGATTCTTTGGCCCTGAATATCCCATTTTCGGCCCGCACGGCTCCAGGTTAAACATCCACTGGCAGACATCATATCCCTTAGTCGTCGGGAAGGTCTCAGCATGAAGACAGGAAAATGCGATTCCAGAACAGGGTATCGGTATCACGGATTCGTCTTCCGAGGGACCGCGAGGAGAACATGGGGATATTCAGATACGAGAACAAGTACTCAGCACCGACCCGGGAACAGCGGGAACGGTACATGAAAGGAGAGGTCGAGGAGCACCATTTCGGGCCGGACGGGCAGATCACCCTCCTCCTCTATCCCGAAGCGGCCTACCTCAAGGACGATATCGACGGGGTGCGGATCCTTTTTGCCGGGGTCCGGGACATGACTCTCGCTCCCGAAGAGGCAAAGAGGCTGGTGGACGACCACGAGACCCGGGAGAAGGCTTCGATCTCGTTCAGGACGGGCGATCATACTCTGTCGGAGCCGTGACCGCTGCCGTCGGTTTTGACTCCCTTTTCCGACCCACCATAAATGAGATCGAGAACTTACGCCTTCACCAAACGGTTGTCAAGAACTTTTATCCTGTCATGCCCGGGTTTTATCAATAATCCGTGCCGGTTGAGCGTATCGAGAGCCTCGTCAAAGTCCCCTTCGTTCTTGAACGAGGTAATATGTGACCGCACATCCCGCAGAGGAACAGAGGTCTCAAGTCCGAAAAGTTCAACGAGATTAAGGTAGAGTTTCCGTGACCGGTCATCCAGACGGTAGAGGCGCGATACCTCGTATTGCGTACTCACCACTTTCCTGGCCCGATAGTACATGTCAGACCAGAGATCGACAGCCTGGTTGACATCCTTTTTCGACAGCTTCAGGTGAGCATGGTACCGGGCGAACGAGCGACTCAGACGGGGAACAAGGGAACTGAAGTCCTGCTTGTAGGGAACCCAGCCTGAACCCTTGAACTCCTCGACGACAGTATAGAACGTATCGGTCACATACGACTCGAGCGACGGGGGGATCTCCGGTCTCAAAATGAGGGAGTCAAGGATAAAACCCGTCACCAGGGGATTGAGGCTCTGCATGTCGAGGGAATAGCTGTTCGAAGGCCGGACTTCGATGTCTTCCAACACGACCGGAATATGCATGGGGAGCTGTTCGGGATTCAGATACGCGAGATTGACCTCATCGGCTCCGGTATTCCCAACCTTTTTTTCCTTGTCGGATATCGTATAGAAAATGGGTGATGTGCTCTTCCTGAATTCCTGGGGTATAATACCCAGGCTCTTCTTAAAGCCAAGCCACGGCTTTCTTTTTCCCAGGATGGCAGCGTTTACTCCACCCGTTTCTTCTGAAAGAGGAGGTGAAGAGACCGCGTAGAGAGCAGAGCAGAGGGCAATCCCGTCGACAACTTCTTCTTCTCCGATATAGGGCATCGTAAAATAATGATGAATTTCTTCCGGGCTGATGATTCCACGTCGGGTATAGAGCACATTCGGGTCGAGTAATGACCAGGAATCGACATATTTTACGACGAGTGTATAGTACCCGGCACGATCTTTCATGATATCCTGTCTGACTTCCGGGACAGATGCGTGGATGAGGGTCCCGTTTTCGGGAGGCTGGCAGTGGGCGACATACACCTCCCGTTTGGGGGTCTGGAGGAAAGGTGATGGATCGAGACAGAAGACGGCGCCGGAGGAATGTATCTGCCGGACAAAACCTGTGTCCTCCCGTGAAAATATCAGTTCCTTCTCTATTGCGGAAAGACTATGCCCGTAGATCCGGTTTTTCAGTGACATGATGGCCTCCGGATGATGTGATCACTGAGCACGCGTACACTGATACGACCATTCATAAGAGGTAATCGGTTGGACTCTGTGAAAGTGAAAATAAATAAATAAAAACAGGATCCTCACCGATTGATCCGTGATCTCGCCGGATAGCCCCATGTCTCAAGTTCTTCAATTGCCCTCTCGATCTGCTCCGGGGTTAAACCGTAGGTTACCTCAATCTCACGGGACGAGGGGGCGGCATCAGGATCATCGAGAAAATAGTACAGGACGTTTTTTGTTTCTGCACGTACCTTCTCATATAATTCATCGATACTCTCATCGCCGAATAAATTATATTTCCATCCCAGCGGGGAGAGTTCTCCCGCGGTTCTGTCTTCCGCGATGAAGAGCTCTTTTTCTGCGAGCGAGGAAAAGGCGTCCATTACTTCATTATTCTCGAGGCCTGTCCTGTCTGCGACGGTCGTTGCCGGAAGAGGGTCTTCTTCACTCTGGAGAAATTTAAGCACTATCCTTTCTTCCAGGCTTAAACGAAGGTTCATCATATATCCACCGTTCCCAGGATCGATCCCCCCATGAACCTATTTGAGCTTTCGTGTCTGCCGTGAAAATGACAGATTTCAAACTCTCTCACGGTTTGAACATGGTTCCTTTTCGATGAACCCCATACCGCTCGATATCGTCTGCTCCATGTGGCTCATCAAAAGACGGAAGACGAAGAGAAACCGCAATGATGACTTGTCCAGAATGCGAGGGATGGGATTTGAACCCAAGAACTCCTACGAGACGGACCCCTCAAGCCCGCGCCTTTGACCAGGCTCGGCAACCCTCGCACGTGCCATAATAAAAAGAACGTCTATCTAAAAATAGATATCCATCTGCCGGCGGACAACCGTGAATCTCTCTCCTCTGTGGCGCCGGTTCGGCAGAGAGGTCCCGTTTCGAATACTGAACGCTCCTCGAAACCTTTTGTCTGCTGAAAATCAATCGCCCATCTTCTCAAAGGCCGACATCCCCGTGCACTGATGCCCCGGAAACGACAGTGATGTATATCTGCTGCGAGGTCACACACTCCAGCATGTGGTCTGATATTATCAGGGGGTTCTCGGACTCCCCGTCCCAGACCAGGGTGGTCAGGTTCCTGCTCGAGAACGGGTTCGGGGTCAACGCCGATGGAAGGATCATCTGCAACGATGTCGAGATCCCGGCTACCCAGGTGGCAAAAGCCATCGGGACCGACCGGCGGGTGGTGGACGCCACAGCCCGGCGCATCCTGACCTCTCCTCTTCACCAGGCCATCTTCACCAACCTCCGGGCCACACCCGACCTCTCCCACCTGGCCGGTCCGCTCGGCCTCTCGGCCGTCACGATCATCCCCGGAGACGCCCGGGAGAAAGGGATCGTGGGGGCGGCGGTGGGGGTCATCACCGGGCATAACCTGAACATACGCCAGATCTTCGTCACCGACCCGGAACTCTCTGCGGAACCGAAACTGGTCATCATCGTCGACGGGGAGATCGACGGTTCGGTCATCAGCGAGATCCGAAGGCTCCCGCAGGTCCGTCAGGTCATCCTCTGAAAGGCCGAGAGGAATGACGACCAGGAGAGAAGGATTCAGAAAAAGGGGAGCTTTTACCTGCGCTGCCGGGTGAGATTTGTCATAATGGCCTTTGTATTGTTCCCTTCCTCCAGGTAAATGAGCTCGAGGGAATCGGGAGCGGTCACCCTTCCTATTGAAAATCCTTTCACATTGTCGGTCTGGTAAAACTCACCATTCGTTGTAACAACCCCCGTGAACTCCTCGTAATTCATCCTGCCGTCGAGGCTTTCGTACTCCTTCCTGCCTATAAATATATGTCCTTTCTGCTCCGTGATGTTGAAGGTTGTCGTTGGATATTGAATGAAGCCTTCGTTCACAATATATCCGACCGAGGTTCCTTTCCATACACCCGTCACATCGGGAACGCCAGCATTCAACAGGGCAGATTGCGGGGCGGTTGATTCCTCAGGGACCTGGGTTGTACATCCGCCGGCAAGGACAGCAAGGATGACGATAACAAGGAGGGCTAATGCAATCTTCATTATCATGACATGACGAACAGGAATGATAAAATCTCGTATAATTTTTACACCCCGGTCGTCATTCCTCAAACGTATTACTTGCCAATCCCGACCGGCGATACATCGATAGACCAAGAGCCTGATA
>JAJRBS010000119.1 GCA_028679325.1 Methanoregulaceae archaeon
CATCCGCCGGCGAGGACAGCAAGGAGGATAATAACAAGGAGGGTTAATGCAATCTTCATTATCATGACATTACGAACAGGAATGATAAAATCTCGTATAAGTTTAACATCTGTAGTCATTCTTCAAACGGAATACTGCCAATCCCGGCCCGGCGATATGTCGATAGACAGGGAGCAGGATTCGAGAAATTATCCCGTTATTTTGAAAAGAATCAGGGCCGAAAATCCGACTATCCCCTTTCTTCTTCTCTCTCACGGCCGGCTGAACTGCTCGTTCTCCAGCCACAGCCGGTAGATCCTCCGTTTTACCTTCCTGTTCAGGGAACGGGCCGATTCCAGCCTGCCGTAGATGGATACCGTATTTATCCCCCTGACCAGGTTGTCGGCCCCGGCCACGATCTTCTCTTCCACGGTCATCGGAACACAGGACCGGGGCAGGAGGCGAAGCAGGGTACACTCATCGGCGGTGAGACCGGCACCGGTGTGCCGCTCCACAATCCGGGCCATCCCCTCTGGAAGCCAGATTTCCCGGCAGTGGTCTGCTCCTGCCTGGGCGTGGTTGAGGGAGTGGGTTACCCCGCGGCCGATGTCATGGAGGAGAGCCCCGGCGTTGACCAGGTCGCGGTCGGCGACAGAAGATGGATCACAAAAAGAGAGGGCCATGCTCCGCACCGCATGGCAATGGGCAATGACCCGTCGCCCGCAGCCGGCATCCGCAAGGATCTGGTCGAACCAGGAGTCAGGATGCCCTGGTTCAGGCATGCCCGAGCGTCTCTTTGATGGCTTCGATTCTCTTCTTGAGCGCCTTGAGAAGCATCTCGTTCTCGAAATGCTCAAGAGGCTGGTCGCAGGAAGGGCAGACAAACGCTACATCCATGGCCTGGTTGAACGTGGCAATCGTCCCGCAGGCCTTGCAGATGTAGAAATCGTTCTCCTCCTCAAACCTCTCCCTGGCCTTCAGTTTCTCGAGGATGTTCTCGAGGTCCTCCCGGATGACGTCTGCGACCTGGTCCATCCTGAGGTGCCAGAGGTAGGTCAGCCACCCGGTCTCGTTGTTCTTTATCCGCCGGTATTCTGCCAGCCTCTTCTCATAGAGAGTATAGAGGGTGTGCCGCACCGAGTTGAGGTTGATGCCGGTCTGAGCCGCCAGCTGTTCATCGCTCCACTCCCCTTCGGGCGGAAACTTCACGATGAGATTGATCCCCTCCTCACCGATGAGCCTGATGAGGTACGCTTTTATCGCCGGGTTATCCAGAACCTCGTCCATAGAGCCTTCCTTCCATATATGGGGACACTGTTCTAATATGCTTATCCAGCATGACCTTTGCATCTTCCGAAGTGGCCCCCCACCCGTACACGCTGACGACCGCCTGCCCCTCTTCGAAGCGTGAGCCCGGCCAGGGAATGTCCGCGATAACCGGGTAAAGACGCTGCAGGCCTTTGCCGACAGTAAGGTCTTTGTCGGCGAAGAGTATCTCCCTGACCGCTACCAGCAGGCTGGCGGGTCTTTTTTCCGGAAGAAGCCCCCGGCACGCGGCCACGTGGGCAGAGAAGAGGTTCAGCCCTGTGGCCATTTCAACAGTGTCCAGGGTGGCCTGGAAACGGGGGTTCAGCTCGATGGCGGTGATCTGGTCCCCGGAGACAAAGTCCACTCCCAGTGTGCCGATGCAGCCGCTGGCAGCTGCAATCCGCTCGGCCAGAGCCGCGAGCTCCTGCTCCTTCCCGTTCCGGAAAGGCGTGACCGAGCCGCAGAAGCCGAACTCCGCTCCACTGCCCCCCCGGAGAACCTGCCGGTTCACAGCCACCGCCACCGCCTTCCTGCCATCGGCAAGGCAGCAGACCGAGCAGGGCATTCCCCCGGCAAGTTCCTCGATGACGACCGGGATATCACCAAACAGGTCCTTCCAGGCCTCCCGCTCTCCGGTGTTCCTGACCACCCTGTTTCTCCACCCCCCGGACCCGGAGCGGGGCTTGACCATAGACGGGTACACCCCTTCGGGAAGAAGCGCCGGTGCCGAAACGCCGATCTCATCGAAGAACCTGTGCGTCTCGAGCTTGTCTAAGAACCGGCGGGCCTTATCAGGGGAGGTCCCGCACAGGATCCGTGACGAAAGGGCCTCGGCCCCGGAGGTGACGGCCAGAATGTCCGGTTCATGACGCCGGCACATCTCCTCCACCGCACCCGGGAGCTCATCGAGCTCGGCAAAAGGCATACTCTCGCGGGCATAGAAGGAGAGGTCCTGATCGCAGAAATGATCGACGGCATAGACCTCGTAGCCTGCACCAAAGGCAGACTGGACGACATGGCGGGTGGCAAACCCGGCCACCAGCACCTTCTTCTTCATAACTCCTCGGTCTCCTTCCCGTCCGGGCTCGGAACGATCCGTATCCGGGCACCCGGAAAGGAGCGCCCGAGCTCCTCTCCCGAGAAGAGGTGATCCAGGAAGACTGCCAGGCTCGAGATCTCCGAATGCGGTTGCCCGGTCACAGCAATGTTGTAGTCGGCGAGGCCGTAGATCTCACCGGGGACCTTCTCTGCCCCGACGACCACGAGCAGCCTGTCCTTTTCACGGAGTTCCGCCTCGCTGGAGGCCAGCGGTTCGCCATACATGGTAAGATGGACGACCACTCCTCCCGATTCCTTCCATTCAAGGATGCATCTCTTCCAGGAGACCTGGTCCTCGATGAAGAAATCTCCTCCCCACCGTCCGACAACATCACGGATGCTCGTCACCACGCCGCTGTCCCGGGCGGCCAGGTACATCCCCCGGGCCCCCAGCGCCCGGGCGGCCAGG
>JAJRBS010000008.1 GCA_028679325.1 Methanoregulaceae archaeon
ACCAAGATAGGTGATCTGTTTCACTGCCTGGACATTGTACTGCCCGCTGACCTTGTTCGCGGTCGAAAGATCGAGGTCCTTGTCATAGGAGATGAATCCCACCTCGCTGTTCTGGGTGTCCTCCGAATAGACGGTCTGGTAGATTGTTGCACCGGCTTCGTCCGGTTCTATCGGCGGGACCCAGTCTGGTCCCGGAATGCCGGTAATCGGTACTCCCCGGGAAATGGTCAGGTCGACGCTGCTTGCAGCGTTGAAGTTGCCGGCCGCGATCACCGTCGTAGATGTCGTGAGCCCCTGGACTTCATTGACCTTGGGAATCCCTGGCTCGGCCATGGCCGTGCCAACGACCAGAAGGGTTATGAAAACAAGAATTATTGCGAGTTTTTTCATTTGCCTCCTCCATTTTATGCTGACGTGATCAGCACGATAGATGATAGAATAAAATGGTACTAATAAATCTATCGCTAAAAATCAAGCGTTATTTGCGAAAAAGAATCAGGTTATTGATTATTGAGGTGGGGACACGTGGCACAAATCTCATCCCTGCTTATCAGATAAGATTCGAGTAATTCATGGTCTTTGCCGGGATTTCTACGAACCGGGTTTCACTGTTCATCCCGGACGCCACCGTGCACCGATGCTCCGTGCAGCAATCATTCCGGTGGAGAAGGCGGCCTGAAGGTTATAGCCGCCGGTGTCGCCATCGATATCGAGCACTTCGCCGATACAGTAGAGACGGTGTACCAGCCGTGACTCCATGGTCTTCGGGTCAATCTCAGAGAGCGCCACCCCTCCTCTCGTGACCATCGCCTCCTCGAATCCTCCCAGTCTGAGAACAGGGAGGGGGAATCCCGAGAGATGGGCGATGATCTCCTGCCGGGCCTGTCGGGTGAGCTGGGAGCAGCTCAAGTCCGGAGAGACCCCGGCCAGTTCAATAATGCGTTTCGCGAGACGCTCGGGAAGAGGGAGGTGGGTAAGAATTGTCTTCACCCGGCGTTTTCCGGATATTGCGAGGGCTTCGGTCACCTGCTTCCGGATCGCCTCAAGATCCCCGCCAGGGAGGAAGGAGACATTCAGCACATCGCCCGGAAGAATGAACCGGGAAAGGTCGAGAACACCGGGCCCCGAGAGCCCGGTGTGCGTCAGCAGGAGATCGCCGGATACCTTGTGGACCCTCTTTCCGTCACGGAAGAGGGATATCGAGATGTTTTCGAACGAGAGCCCGGCGAGATCACCGAGGGGGTAGTCCTGCACGATGACCGGGGTGAGGGCAGGAGAGATCTCTGTCACAGTATGCCCGAGCTCACGGGCTATGCGATAGCCGTCACCTGTCGATCCTGTGGCGGGATAGGATGCCCCACCGGTGGCGATCACCACGGCATCAGCCCGGCAGCTTGTCATCCCAGTCTCGATGAAGAAGCCTTTTTCCTCGCGGATTACCTTTTTTACCGTTTGCCCACAGGTCAGCTGCACACCCCGCCGGTCACATTCTGAAAGAAGGAGCGAGAGGACATCGGAGGATCGCTTTGTTCGCGGGAAGATCTTCCCCCCGGTTTCTACCGTTAAAGGAAGACCCCGCTCCTCGAAAAAGGCCATGAGGTCACCGTTGGTGAACTGGCGAAGGGCCGGACGCAGGAACAGACCATGATCGCCGTAATGCGGGAAGAATTCCGCGATATCACCCTCGTGGGTGATGTTGCACTGCCCCGAACCGGTTATCAGCAGCTTCCGACCGCAGGAAGAATTCTTCTCGAGCAGCATCACCTCGTGGTCTTTTCCGGCAGCCTGGATTGCGCAGAAGAGGCCGGCCGGACCTCCACCGATTATCACGACAGCCTGTTGCTCCACGGCAGAAGATGGGGCGGAGAGGGGGATAGAAGTAACGACCAGGAACGAAAATCCGGGAGAGAGGGATTACCTTGTCCGGCAGAGGTCAAAGACATACCTGTTCACACCTGGAGCGACAGGGCCGCAACTTCCTGCAAAGAGGACATCACAACCGTTTGTCGGGAAGCGACGGGCCATATCCCCTGCCTGCCGGTCGTTTTTGAAGGTATAGAAATGGATGATCCCCCCGATCTTCAGACGGGAAACCACCAAAGGGAGAACGCCGTCGCGTCCATAGGGGGTGGGACAGATCACCCGGTCAAAGGCGGGGTTTAGGCCGGGAAGGATCTCCAGGGCATCGCCTTCGATGACCCGGACTTGTTTCTCGACCCTGTTCAATTCCAGGTTTTCCTGAAGCCAGTGAATCGCTTCAGGATTCTTCTCAATGGCAGTAATGACCGAACCCTGCGCAGCGGCCGGAATGACAAAAGGGCCTACACCACAGAAGGGGATAAGGACCAATTCACCCTCGCGAACAGACGAAAAGACCCGCTGCCGTTCAGTGGCCAGCCGGGGGGAGAAGAAGACGCGGGAGACATCGAGCCTGTAACGGTACCCGAACTCCCGGTGTTCGGTGACCGTCGACGTTCCGATCAGACTCTCAAGACGAGGTGCCCGGTCATCTCCTTCCCGGCCAGGGAGACGCAAAAGGACGGTCTTCACATTCCGGCGATGGGCCAAGATGGCCAGTGCGATGTCCTGCCGGTAGGGATCGCAGGAGGGGGGAATAGAGATGATCGCTATGTTCCCGATGACATCATAACTGGTGGGGATCTCGTGGAGGAGGGAGTCAGGGACCGTCCCTTCCAGGAGGCGCTTCAGGTTCATTGCCAGGCGGTTTGTTGAGGGGTTTTAGCAGGGCACTATTTATGATTAATGGATTTTCTCCTGTGATGACCGGGGAAAGCCCGGTTATGCCGGACAGGAAACCTTATCAAAAGAGAAGAAAATTATGGGTCTTTCACGATTTTTCCTGTTCCTGCTCGTTGCAGGTTGCTGATGTGTGCTCTTACCGCCCTGGCCCAGGCATCGATTGGCAGGGACAGGTGAAAAAATAACGAAGCCTGATATTCCCCGTCTTATCCCAGGGGCATGACCTCTCGTCCATATATCTCGTTTATCAGTGGTCCGAAGGCCGTGTAGATAGCTGAAGCTCCGCTGATAATCCCTACATACCCTGCAATCACTGAGAGTGTGCTGCTGCCGGTTGCCTGACCCGCGGCGAGCAGGAAGAAGACCAGGGCCAGGGTGCCCAGGACAAACTGGAGTGCCCGTGACATCTTCAGGGATCCGATGAACAGGAAGGCGGTGAATACACCCCAGAGTGCCAGGTACGCGGCCATCGCACCCGACCCACCCGTTCCCTCGGCAAGGCCAATCTCGGGAAGGAGCAGGAGGGCTGCAAGGGAGAACCAGAACAGCCCGTACGAGCCATATGCCGTTAACCCGTAGGTATTCCCCTTCTTCCATTCCATCAGCCCTGCGGTGAACTGGGCAATGCCGCCGAAGAAGATGATCATTCCCAGCATCATCGATCCTGTCTGGATAATTCCTGTATTTGTCAGGCCAAGCAGCAATCCTGGCATTCCATACCCCAAAAGCCCCAGAGCTCCGGGGCCTCCGGTTATGTCCTTGACATGAACGACGGTACTCTCTCCAATGCTCTGTTTCATAAATGTCTCAACCTTTTTTTAAGAACAGTGCTGCTCTTGGTATCTATTTATGGAAGATCATTTCCTTCTCCCCGCTTTTATCTATGACCCGGAATATACGATTGCCTGCCGGTCTCTGCGGGACGAGATCAATCCTTTTTTTGCCAATCACAATCAGGGAACCCACCCCTTCGGGTGTGTCCGTATTGAAAACAGGAGTCCTTCTTCGGGAAATCTTGTGGGAACGCCAGACAAGAGCACATTCTTTATGACCCACGCCACCCTTCTTGGATCATTCCAGAAACCGGCAGCACGGAGAGATCATGAGACGAAATTACATCATCTTCACTTCGCTGATCGTCCTGACTGTCGTCACCTTCGCCATTGCATATATCCTACCCGGGCTTCTGGAGGGGATCCCTCTCCCGGAAAGAACTCTTCAGCAGCTCTTCTTCACCCTTCTCGCCATCACCGTCATTTACACCATCTTCATGGCCCTCGAGAGGGCGTTCCGGAAGCAGATCACGGATGAGCGGACGAAGTACACTGCCACAAAAGTCCTCTCTGTCCTCGAGATCCTCTTCATGCTCATAGCCGTGGCCTCGATATGGGTAAAGGATCCCTCTGGCCTGGTCGTATTCTTCGGTATTGTCGGGGCCGGTATCGCCATTGCCCTCCAGGACGTGGTCAAGAATTTTGCCGGCAGCGTGATCATCATGCTCACCGGAGTCTATTCTGTCGGCGACCGGGTCCAGATAGAGAACATGACCGGGGATGTGATCGATATCGGGATGACCGTGACCACCCTGCTCGAGCTCAGAGGCTGGGTTGAGGGAGACCAGGCCACCGGGAGGCTCACCATCGTCCCCAACGGGAAGGTCATCAGTAACCCGGTCTACAACTACACCAAAGACCACAGTTTCCTCTGGGACGAGATCGAGTTACTATTACCCTACACGACGGACTGGAAGAGGGCGATCGAGATACTTGACGCCATTGCCCGGCAGGAGACCATGGATGCAACATCCATCGCCGAGCAGGAGATAACATTCATCGGGGAGATCTACTACCTGCCGGAAAGCGACATCGGGCCGGCGGTGTATGTAACGATCACTGATAAGGGTGTCAACCTCTCGCTCCGGTATGTGACATATGTCAGGGAACGACGGATCATGCGGGCACGGCTGAACAAGATGATTCTCGATGCATTCTCTAAGGAAAATATCGAGATCTCGTCAGGAACCCAGACGATTGCTATAATCGAGAAAAAAGAGGGTGAGGGTTCCCGCCCTCCACATCCCTGATCACGTCTGAAGACTTCAGACCCGTGTTCAGTGCTTCACCCAGACATAGAACGATATGGCCGCTATCCCGGCCGCGGTAGCAACGCCGAACGCAGCGATGGAGCTCGTCCCGTCCCATGTCAAAGCTTCGCCGAGGACAAGGACCGAGAGGGCGATGATGACCAGGCCAAGGAGTTTTGACTTGAGGTCATCGAGGTCGCAGATCTTCAGCCACCCAGGCAGGGGAGCCTTGGAGATGAAGAGTTCGTAAAAACCGAGGGCGATGATGTAGAAGACCGTTGCCACCAGGAAGACGTCGATGATCTCGATGAAGGTTGCCAGGAGGTCCTTGAGGAAATGAACACTGAAGTCCGGGTTGACCACCGTATTGACGATGGCGTAGA
>JAJRBS010000016.1 GCA_028679325.1 Methanoregulaceae archaeon
CCAATATCCGAGAGTGTCACATGGAAGCAGAATCACTCATAGGACGGGTCCTCGACGATCTTACCGGCTCGTCCTTCACCGGGATCCTCGATATCAGTCCTCCGAACACCCCGGCACTCGGCGTGGAGGTCGACCCCCAGTACATGGGGATCGTTGCTCTCGGCGGCACAAACCCCATGGCCGCAATACGGGAGGCAGGGATCTCGGTGAATATCCAGGCCATCAAGGGGCTGCTCGAGATCGAAACGATGGCCGAGATCATGGATCTCTAATCGGGAATCAGATACCCAAATTTTTCCCCGTTCGTAAAGATGAATGTCCTGACCTGAACGGCAGGCTCTTATCTCCGTTTGGAGATACCCATGATCAGATGCACTTCTGGCCAGGGAATCTACCGGATCCCTCTGTCCGTTCAATAGAAGACCTTCGTCCGGTTCTCGCCGACCCGGACTGCCGGGCAACAGGACCCCTCTACGCCATGTACCGTGACCTGGCCCGGACCCCGGAGGAGCGCCGGTGGCTTGCAGGACATGCTCTCAGGTACGACATCACGGTCATTAGCCCCCGGGACCTCTGCGGCGAGAAAGCCAAGACCAAGGGACACCATCACCCTGCCAATGCGTCGGGGACCGGTTACCCCGAGATTTACCAGGTGATAGACGGATGCGCCCACTATCTTCTCCAGAGACGTGACCTCTCAGACGCTGTCCTTGTCCAGGCCGGCGAGGGGGACCTTGTCCTCGTCCCGCCTTTCTACGGGCATGTGACCATCAACAACGGTCCGGTCGATCTGGTCATGGCCAACCTGGTCTCATCCCGTTTCGAAAGCGAATACGGCGATTATGAATCGAGGCGAGGTGCCGCCTATTACGAGTTCTCCGATGGGGAGATCAGACCGAATCCCTGCTATGACCGGGTTCCGGTCCTCAGAAAAACCGATGCGGGAACGCTTCTAGAGACAGCAGGGTTCCCTGAAGGCCCCCTCTACGAGATGATCGGGAACGATATCCTTGAATTCCTGAACCGGCCGGAGAAATACCCTTCCCTCTTCAGCAGGTTCCCATAAGGTTCGGCGGAGGCAGTCTCTTGTGACTGTTTTTCTTCACCCGGGAGAGTATCTTCTCCTCGACCTCGTTTTCGCTCTTCCACCCGTTCTTCTCCAGTGAACGGAGGGCGGTATCAATCACAGGATACGGGAAACCGATCTCGGCCTCATCACTCTGGCCCTCCCAGAGCCCGGCAGACGGGGTCTTCCTGATGATGGCCTCAGGGATACCCAGGCCCCGGGCAATGTCCCGGACCTCGGTCTTGAAGAGGTGGAGGATCGGTTGCAGGTCGGCGGCATTATCTCCGTATTTCGTGGTATAGCCGAGGAGGTACTCGGTCCTGTTCGATGTACCGCAGACGAGTCTCCCCTCGCGGTTGGCATGATAATAAAGGACCACCATCCGCGTCCTGGCCATGAGGTTCCCCATGAGGCCTGGCGTCTCCACAAACCCGGGCATTCCCCGGTATGCATCAAGGATGGGGTCGATGGGTATGACCCGGTGTTCCATGCCGAGCGATCGGCAGAGCTCGGTCGCATCCCTGACCTCGTTGGGTTTTGTCACGGCGGTTGGCAGGGTCAGTCCCAGGACCCGGTCGTTGCCGATGGCCCGGCAGCAGAGCACTGATGACACCCCCGAATCGATCCCTCCCGAGACACCGATGACAATCTTCTCAAGCCCGCTCTGCCAGCAGGAGTACCGGATCATCTGTTCGATCCTGCCGAGAGCACAACCACACCCGTTCTCCATCAAGAGCTACCTCTCATGCGAACTCGATTAATCTTTTGAGGCCGGAGGAATGCCCGATAGCGATAAGCCCGTCTCCAAAAGAGAGTTGGTATTCGCTGGAAGGCTTGACAATCGACCGCTCACGACATTCGACCCCGACAATAGTCACCCGGGCCTTCTTCTCCAGCCACCCCACAGTCTGGCCGTCGCTCGTTTTCACCCGCTTCCTTACGACTTTCTGACCGTCCGGCAGGTTCAGGATCACGTGAATGATATCGGAGAGGACGACCCCGCCGATCACCTGGCCGCCGATGGAAGGCAGGAGGGCAACGTAGTCGGCGCCCGCCCGGTAAAGTTTCGCGACGGACCCGGGTTCATTGGCCCGGGCGAGAATCCTGATGTCAGGATTCAGGTTCCGGGCGATGAGCGTGGTGAAGATGTTAAGGTCATCGTTGTTCAGGGCCACGATATAGAACCTGGCATCCTCGATACGGGCTTCCCGGAGCACCGATTCATCCTCGGCGTTCCCGATCACCTGGCTGACCCCGTATTTCTTCTTATCGATGGCAATACATTCGATACCGAGGTTCGTGAGTTCGTTATAGACCGAGAGGCCAACATCACCAAAACCCCCGATAAGGGCAATCTCCTTCCGCTCCTCGGGGGCCATGAATACCGCCCTCACCATCTCCTCTATCCGATTCACCGGGCCGATCAGGAAGAGCATGGTCGTGGTATCGATCACCTCATCATCTGCTGGATAGAGCCTGAAATGGCCTCCCCGGGATATGAGTAAGGTAAAAAAACCAAATTTCCCGAACAGGTCGAGTTCCCGGAGGGTCTTTCCTGCGGCATACGAACCCCCAAGGATAGGGAGGTTGACTATCCGGAGTCTCGTCCCGGTCTCTGTGAGCAGGTCGGCCGGGACTCCGTCGCTGATAGTCTCCTCGATGATGGTATCGATGTGAGAGGTGAGTGTCGCGTGCCGGGCGAGGATCTTTCCGGTGACATGTTTTGCCGATAAAACATATTCGGCGCCCGCATACCGGAGGTAGCGTTCAGAGGAGAGCTTGTCGACAACAGCGATTATCCTGCCGGTGACAAGACCGCGTATCCCGAGGACAATCGCGGCTGATGTCCGTTCATCTTCGGTCAGGATGATGGTATGGGCGTGTTTCACCCCGGCATTCACCCAGACCTCGTTCTCGCCGTAATCTCCCCACATGACAAAGGCATGGGCCACTGTCTCCCGGGCAGCCACCCGGGCCAGCCCCGGGTCTTCGACAACAATGAGGAGAGGGAGGCTTGAGATGGAAAGGCTCTCGACCAGGGACTGTGTGAGTTTCCCATACCCGACAATGATCACGTGACCCTCGAGGTCATACGGCGGCCGCCGGGGCGGGTCGCTCCTGAAGAGGGAACTCAGTATCGGCACCAGGAAGAGGGGGATGATCATGAAGATCAGGATGATCCCGGTGATCATCATTACGATGGTGATGAAGAGGGTTATGTCATTCTGGAAGGGAGGAAGCTCTCCGTATCCGACGGTGGTAACGGTCTCGACCACAAAGAACAGCGATTGGGGCCAGGAGATGGATTTCTTCTCGAGTATAGGGTAAGCAACATAGAAGACGGCGGTGAACAGGATGATCTGGAATGCGAAGAGCAGGAAGTAACTCGCGATCTTTATCCTTTCCGAGGACTTGATACGTCTCCAGAGTGCACCCCTCCTCGGATCAGACATCGGCCACCTCATCACGCATACGGCACGACCTGCAGGAACAGATCACGGGTTCGTCCCAGCCCGTGCACTGTCGGGAATCCCGGTCATGCGTCAAACCCGCCTCACCGAGGCCACCGAGACGATCACCAAGGTTCACGAGAGCATAGGGGGTAGACGGGTGGTTCCGGTCATACATAGCCAGGATGCTTCTGATATCGGCGCTGAGGCCGCCGGAAGCATGGGGGCACCTCCGGCACCTCCCCCCCTCTGCGTGGTAGGAGGCGTACAGGGCAACCTCCCGTTCCGGTATGTATATGAACGGCTTTATCCACGTGGCGGAACCTCCCCTGTGTTCCGGAGGGTGAATGATCCTTTCGGCTTTTCCTGTGAGAAAGGTGAGAAACAGGCTGCGGGCCTCTTCATCGAGGTTTGACCCGATGGCGAGCCGGGTGACGCCCTCTTCCCGGGCTGTCCTCTCGATGCACAGTGCCCGGAGCGTGCTGCAGGAAGAACAGGCTTGGCGGGAATCTCCGTGGGAGGCCATATCGTCGAAGGTCAACCCGAACATCCCCCTGAAAGAGGAGGCCACATGCCGGACCCCCATCTTTTCGGCGAAAGACCGGGCCAGGGAGGTGTCACTGTAGCTCCGGATCCCTTCATCGATGGAAATGGACAGGAGCTCCACATCCCGCCGTCTTCCCATCACCTTTTGCAGGAAATAAAGAAGGGCGCTGCTATCCCTCTCCCCGCGGTGTACCACCCCGATCCGGTCACCGGACGACAGCCACCGGTGGACCCGGATGGCACGCTTGGCTTTCGCGTCAAAATCAGCCTCGAAATGAGTTCTGCAGAGATGAAGCCCGGAATACCGCTGGTAGATCACAGCCGGGCGCCGGCATTTGCTGCAGATCATGGGTGGTAATCAGATCAACCTTTATTTCCCGGATAGATAAAATTGTGTAGATTATATGGCAATTTCAGCGGACCAGATCCGGGGGCTCCATAGTTACGAGGTACGGGCTCTCCTGGTCCTCGAACGCCTTATGCGACGTTACCAGTGGGTCCCGCTGGAATACATAAAAAAAGGCCTCGGCCTTTCGGAATCAGAGGTGAATTACCGTCTTGGGCAGCTGATGGAAAAAGGGCTGGTGCGGTTCGATGCCGTTCCCTACGAGGGCTATTCACTTGTCTTCCAGGGCTACGATGCCCTTGCCCTTCTGAGCCTCTCAAAAAGGGGGACGGTCAGGGCTCTCGGCAGCCTCATCGGCGAAGGGAAGGAGGCGGTTGTGTACGAAGCCCTCGGCATCTCGCAGCTGGCCCTGAAGTTCCACCATGTCGGGCAGCGTTCATTCCAGTCCGTCCGGATATCCCGTGAATACCTGCCCGAAGAAGGCCACTGCCCCTGGCTCATGGCTTCCCGTCTCTCCGCCGAACGGGAGCATGAAGCACTCAAACTCCTGCATCCCGGAGTCAGCGTGCCGCTGCCGGTCGATATCAACCGCCATACCGTGGTGATGGAATACATACCGGGTGCCACGCTCAACCGCTGTGTCCTTGAACGCCCTGTCGAGGTTTTCGACGAGATACTCGGAAATGTACGGAAAGCGTACCAGGCCGGGGCCATCCATGCCGATCTCTCCGAATATAATGTGATGCACGACAGCTGCCGGGTCTATATCATCGACTGGCCGCAGTGGGTGAGCACGGATCACCCGAACGCCGTCGATCTCCTTGCCCGGGATATCAAAAACATCACCCACTTCTTCAACCGGAGGTACAAACTCAAGGTATCTTC